>JBGVAE010000094.1:0-6938 GCA_045224215.1 Candidatus Cryptobacteroides sp.
GGCCGGGGCGAATTCTACGGGGAATATATCACGGTATTCCTTGAATCCGGACTTCAACAGGAACACCCTGGACACCAGGTTGACTTATGATGTCACTTACACTACCAAGAAAGGGTTCGAACTTTCCAGCGACATCTCCTATGTCTTCTACAGGGGATATCCGGTGGGATACGGGCAGAGCGAGTGGCAGTGGAACGCATCTGCCTCCAAGAACGTCGGGGCGTTCAACCTCAGCCTGACAGTGCACGATATCCTTGACCAGACGAGGAACCTGACCCATGCGGTCTCTGCCAATTACATCGAGGATTCCTACCGTCTCGTAATGGGCCGGTACATCCTCTTCGGAATAAAGTGGAATTTCGGCAAGATGAACGCAGCCCACAGCGCACGAGCTCAGGACGCCGCTTGGAACATGGTATGGTAAGGGAATGGATATTAATTATTTACATATATGAAGAAATCAATCTTAGCTTTGGGAGCAATCGTGATGATGGCAGCCTGTACACAGAACAAGAACCCGTTCCTTCAGGAATGGGACACACCTTACGGCATTCCGCCGTTCGACAAGATCCAGCTATCCGACTATATTCCTGCTGTAGAGGAAGGAATCAAGCAGCAGAAGGCGGAACTGGACGCGATTATCAATAACCAGGAAGCACCTACCTTCCAGAACACGATCGCCGCATATGAGCTTTCCGGCGACATCCTGGACAAGGTTTCGAACGTGCTGTTCAACCTTCAGGAGACCGAGGGCAGCGACGAGATGAACAAGATCGTCGAGCAGGCCACCGAACTGATCACCGAGCACAGCGACAACATCTCGATGGACAAGAAGTTCTTCGCGAGGGTCAAGGCCGTGTATGACGCCGACCAGAGCGGCCTTACGCGCGAGCAGCAGATGGTCCTGAAGAAACTCTACCAGAGCTTTACACGCAACGGTGTGGACCTTGACGAAGAGTCCCAGACCCGCCTGAAGGAGATCAACCAGAAGATCGCAGCCGCCCAGCAGAAGTTCGGAACCAATCTGCTGGCCGAGAACAATGCCTTCAAGGAGAAATTCGGAGTGCCTGTGTCTTCATATACCTCGGAGATGACTTCCTGCGAAGACAGGGCCCGCCGCGAGGAGATGTTCAAGGCATATTCCTCAAGGGGCAACAATGGCAATGAATATGACAACAAGGCTCTCTGCCTGGAGATCCTGAAGCTCCGCGCGGAGAAGGCCCGGATGCTGGGCTTCGACAACTTCGCCGCTTACCAGCTCGACAACAAGATGGCCCGCAATCCGCAGACCGTAGAGGAATTCCTCGACAGGATCCAGAAGGCGGCCAACGCGAAGGCTCTTGAAGAAGTAGCTGACATGCAGAAGATCATGGATGAAGACATAGCGTCCGGAAAGCTTGAGGTTGGCTCGAAGATCGAGCCTTGGGACTGGTTCTACTATGCCGAGAAGGTCCGTCAGCGCAAATATGCACTGGACGAGAACCTCACCAAGCCATATTTCGCGATGGAGAATGTCCGTGGTGGAATCTTTTCCACTGCCAATAAGATCTACGGAATCAACGTGGAGCCTCTTGAGGATGTTCCGGTTTACAATCCGGCTGTGGATGCATTCAAGGTTACGGATGCCGACGGTTCGCTGCTCGGGATATTCATGACCGACTATTTCCCTCGTCCATCCAAGAGGGGTGGGGCGTGGATGACCGAGTTCCGCCCTCAGTATGTTGACAAGGACGGCAACGATGTGCGCCCTATCATCATCAACGTAGGCAACCTGACGGCTCCTACGGATTCGACACCTGGTCTCTTTACGATCGATGAGGTGGAGACAGTCTTCCACGAGTTCGGGCATGCCCTCCACGGCCTCCTCTCTAAGTGCACCTATCCTTCAGTGAGCGGAACCAGCGTGGCGCGTGACTTCGTGGAAACCTTCTCACAGTTCAACGAGAACTGGGCCTTCCAGCCTGAGATCCTCGCCAATTACGCGAAGCATTACCGGACCGGAGAGGTGATTCCGGATTCCCTCGTGGCTAAGATCAATTCCGCACGCAAGTTCAACCAGGGATTCATGACCGCCGAGCTCTGCGCAGCCTCCATCCTGGACATGAAGTGGCACCTGCTGACCGAGGAAGACCTCGCCGCAATGTCAGAGGGCGACCAGGCCGCGAACGTGGCTGCTTTCGAAGAGAATGTCTGCAAGGAGATGGGCCTTCCGGGACAGATTATCCCTCGCTACCGCACCACATATTTCAACCACATCTTCAACAGCGGCTACAGCGCCGGTTACTACGGCTACCTCTGGTCAGAGGTCCTGGACAAGGATGCTTTCGAGTATTTCAAGCAGCAGGGTATGTACGATCCTGAAGTCGCCACTAAGTTCCGCCAGACTTTCCTCGAGAGGGGAGGAAGCGAAGAGCCTATGGTCCTGTACGTAAGGTTCCGTGGAATGGAGCCTGATCCGGGTGCCCTCCTGAGGGCCCGCGGCCTTGAATAGGAAATATAAAACACAATTATATTATGAAGAGATTCTTTTTGATTGCATTGGCGGCTTGCCTTTCGCTGTCTGCTTTTGCCCAGTCCGGGGAGGCAAGGCTTCTCAGGTTCCCTGCCACCAACGGGACCGACATCGTGTTCTCTTATGCGGGAGACCTCTTCATCGTACCGGTGGCCGGAGGTGAGGCCAGGCGTCTTACTTCCCACATCGGTTACGAGATGTTCGCACGCTATTCTCCTGACGGCAGGACGATTGCCTTCACCGGAGAATATGACGGCAACCGTGAGGTGTACAAGATGCCTTCGACGGGAGGAGAGCCTGTACGTCTGACTTATACTTCCACCAACGGCCGCGATGACCTCGGCGACAGGATGGGCCCCAACAACATCGTGATGGGCTGGACTCCTGACGGCAAGTACATCGTGTACCGGAACAGGACCGGAGACGGTTTCCCCGGCAAACTCTGGAAGGTGTCCGTGAACGGCGGGATGCCGGAGCAGATCCCTCTTCCGGAAGGCGGTTTCTGCAGCTATTCCCCGGATGGGAAGAAGCTGGCCTACAACCGCGTGATGAGGGAGTTCCGCACATGGAAGTACTACCGCGGAGGAATGGCCGACGAAGTGTGGGTATATGACGGCAAGAAGGTGGAGAAGATCACCGACAACGTGGCTCAGGACATATTCCCTATGTGGGTTGGCGACGAGATTTATTTCGCTTCCGACAGGGACATGACAATGAACATATTCGTCTATGACACCAAGAAGAAGACTACGGCCAAGGTGACTGCCTTCGAGGATTACGATGTCAAGTTCCCTAGCACGGACGGCAGGAAGGTGGTCTTCGAGAAGGGCGGATACATCTTTATTCTCGATCCTGCGACCAAGGTTTCCACCCAGGTACACATCACCCTTTCCTCTGACCTCGTGTATGCCCGTCCTGAAAGGATGAACGTGGGGAAGAAGGGACGCAACAGCTACAGTATTTCCCCTGACGGAAAACGCGTGGCAGTGACTTCCCGCGGCGAACTCTTCGACGTGCCGGTGGGCAAGGGTATCACCAGGAACATCTCCCAGACCCCTGGAGCCAACGAAAGGAGTGCAGACTGGAGTCCTGACGGGAAGTACATCGCCTACATCAGCGATGTCACCGGCGAGACCGAGGTCTATCTCTACGACGTGGCTGCAGGAGGTGCACCGGTGCAGCTTACAAAGAACAACGACACCTACATCAGGAGCCTCCAGTGGAGTCCTGACAGCAAGCACATCCTCTACACCGACAGAAAGAACCGTATCGTGGAGGTGGATCCTGTGGCAAAGACCACCAGGACCGTGATGACCTGCCCTGAGGCCGAGTTCAGGGGTGTGGAATATTCCCCTGACAGCAAGTGGCTGGCCTACACCAAGCCTGCCGCCAACCAGATGAACATCGTCTATGTGTACAATCTCTCTACTGGCAAGGAATATCCTGTCACGGAGAAGTGGTACAACTCTTCGATGCCGGTGTTCTCCACCGATGGGAAGTATCTGATCTATTCTTCCGACCGCGACCTTCGTCCTATCTACAGCCGCATCGAATGGAACTATGCCTACGGCGACATGTCAGGCGTTTACATGACGATGCTTTCCAAGGACACACCTTCTCCTCTGCTTCCTACCGACAGCGAATCTTCAGCTGACATAAAGAAAGACGAGAAGCCGGAGGGGAAGCCAGGCGAGAAGCCGGCCGACAAGAAGAAGGAAGTGACAGTCACCGTGGATCCTGACGGCATCCTGGACAGGGTCATCAAACTCCCTGTGGGTGGGACGAGGATGTACTTCAGCGACGGCAAGAAGCTTTGGTACAGGGACCAGAAGGGCACCCAGGTGTTTGATTTCGAGACCGGTAAGACCGACCTCTGCACGGACGGAATGGTGATGTACCGTCCCGGCGACAAGAAGGCCATCCTGAGCAGCAAGGGCAAGTGGACAGCGGTCAACTTCCCGGCTCCGAAGGTGGGCGGCGGCGACCCTGTCGATGTGGACAACATGTACACCACGGTTGATTATTCCCAGGAATGGCCGCAGGTCTTCGACGAGGTCTGGAGGGCGTTCCGTGACGGATATTACCTTGAGAACATGCACGGGCGCGACTGGAAGGCGATCAAGGAGAAATACGCAGTGTTCCTTCCTTATGTCAAGACCAGGCTCGACCTCAACTATGTCATCGGCGGGATGATTGCCGAACTTGCAAGCGGCCACGCCTATGTCTCACCTGGCGACTATCCGAAGCCTGAGAGGATTCCTATGGGACTCCTCGGAGCCAAGCTCAGCAAGGGGAAGAACGGATATTACCGGATCGACCACATCTATTCCGGGGCCACCTACAGGAGCGAGCTTCGCAGCCCTCTCACGGAGCCTGGAATGAATATTTCCGAAGGCGATTACATCACCGCCATCGACGGGAAGTCCCTCAAGGACGTGGACAACATCTACAAGCTCCTCATCGGCAAGGCCGGCAAGCTCACTGAACTGACTGTCTCCAAGTCGGCTGCCGAGGGTGGCCGCAAGGTGGTCGTGAAGCCTATCGATGATGAATATCCTCTCGAGCACTACGAGTGGGTACAGAACAACATCAAGACCGTTGAGGAGAAATCCGGTGGCAAGGTGGGATATATCTATATTCCTGACATGGGCGCCGAGGGCTTGAACGAGTTCGCCCGCTACTGGTATCCTCAGCTTGACAAGGAGGCCCTGATCATCGACGACCGTGAGAACGGCGGCGGCAACATCTCTCCTATGGTGATCGAGCGCCTGCAGAGAGAGGCTTACAGGCTCACCATGAGGCGTGGATCCAGCATGACCGGAACCGTTCCCGAGGGTACTCACACAGGGCCTAAGGTGCTGCTCATCAACAAATATTCGGCTTCGGACGGAGACCTCTTCCCTTGGAGCTTCAAGGCCAACAATCTCGGAACCGTCATCGGCACGCGCACCTGGGGAGGCATAGTGGGTATCAGCGGCCCTCTGCCTTACATGGATGGCACCGACGTCAGGGTTCCGTTCTTCACGAACTACGATGCCAAGACCGGGCAGTGGATTGTGGAGAATCACGGAGTGGATCCTGACATCCTCCTTGACAACGACCCTGTGAAGGAATATGCAGGTGAGGACCAGCAGCTCCTGAAGGCCATAGAGACCGCTCTCGAGCAGATCAAGACCGGCAAGTCGCGCAAGGACCTTCCGGGTGTGCCGGCTCCTCGTACTTTCAAGAATCTGGGCCTTCCGGAGATCAATTAGGGATTGTCAAACCGGATAAATTGGTTAAATTTGGCATCTGTTTTATGTAAATGCAAACTGAAGATTGATATGAAAAGAGTTTATGCTGTCATTCTTGCCGCTTTTGTTTCCTTGCTTGGAACAAGCGCTTATGCCCAGTTGTCTCAAGGTGAGTACCGTATGACCGCCGGTGGCGGTTACACCATGTTCTCCCTTACGGGAACTGACAAGAGCCAGGTGTTCGAAGAAATGATTCCGGGCTTCTATTTCGGAGCCGACATAGATTACGCGTTCTCCACCATAGAGGGACTCTCCGTGGAACTGGGAGCCTATGTCCAGCACTATGGCAAAGCTTTCTCTTTCAGGGGAGCTGATGCCAAGTCATATCACGCCAACTACATACGTATCCCTCTCAACCTCAAGTATGAGATTCCGATGGAGACCGATGGATTCGCACTGGCAGCCTTTACCGGCCCGAGGATCAACCTCGGTATGGGTGGCAACATGTACAGTACCGGAGCTACTTACATGGGCATCAAGCCTTATGACGCCCAGTGGGGTTTCGGCATTGCTGCCACCATCCAGGATGCCATCGTCTTCCGTCTCGGTTACGACCTTGGCCTCACGAAGTGCATCAAGGACAACAAGACTCTCGGCTACGACGATGCCAACGTCATGCGCAACACCATGTACTTCGGCGTAGGCTTCGCCTTCTAGTCCGAAGGATGGCCCCAATGGCTGATTATTATTCTATTGTAGCACGGAATCACATCCGTGCTACTCTTTTTAGTATCTTTACACTGAAAACGATTCTTTATGGACAGGAGGAAATTCATTCGGCTTTCTTCGGTGGGGCTGGCCGGGCTTGCTTTCGGCAGCGAGCTGTCGACCCTTGAAGCCTGCATCAGGGACAAAGGCACATATTCGATAATAATCCTTGGCGACACACATTTCGATGCTGATCCGTCGTCGGTGTACCACTCCCTCTATGTCGAGCCGAATGAGCATCGATACAACGTTCATTACAAGGAGTTCCTAAGGAACGGGGATATGTGGAAGGACCGCTGCCCGAGACTTCTGGACAGGGCTGCAAGCCTGGTGTCCAAGGACACGAAAATGGTATTCCAGATGGGTGACTTGATCCAAGGGGACTGCGGAAGCGGACAAATCCATACCAAGATGCTGGACGATGC
>JBGVAE010000095.1:0-23429 GCA_045224215.1 Candidatus Cryptobacteroides sp.
ATTCTTCAAGGATTCTCCTTCCGACGTGGGTCTTCCTGAGGTAGTCGGGAAGAAGAAGGCCATAGTAACCACACCGGAAGAGGCTGCAGAGCACAAAGCCTTCGTCAAGAAGCATGTCTATGGGAACCGCGTTATCTGGACCCTCGCCATCACCAACTTCTTCGTGTATGTGGTCCGGTTCGCTGCCCTTGACTGGGGGCCGACACTGCTGACAGAATCCAAGGACATCAGCATGGCATCCGCTACCACCCTGTGCGTGCTTTTCGAGTTGCTGGGAGGCAATCTGGGAATGTTGTTCTGGGGCTGGGCAACGGACCATTGGTTCAAAAGCAAGTCCCATCACACATCCCTGTACTGCATGATCGGGGTGGCCGCTAGCATCCTTTGCTTCTACGTGATGCCGAAGAGTTCCCCTCTCTGGATGCTCATGATTCCGTTCACCCTCTGGGGATTCTTCATCTACGGACCGCAGGCGCTCCTTGGAGTCTGTGCCGCACAGCATGCCACCAACAAAGCTTCTGCTACAGCCAACGGCATCCTGGGAATATTCGGCTACGCCAGTACGATAGTATCGGGCTTCGGCTTCGGTTACATCGCAGACCACTACGGATGGAACATAGTCTATGTCACTATCATGATCATGGCTTGCATCGCAATACTGAGCCTCATTACGATGTGGGGTGCAAAGGCGACCGGCTACGAAGAAGAAGATCTGAATATTGCGAAAGCCGATAAGGCCAAATGAAAAGATTCCTGAACATACTTTCTCTGGCAGCAGTGATAATTGCAGGAGTTTCCTGCTCCAAGGAAGTGAAGTACTACGAACTGTCCGGATACGCCCAGGGAGGCACCTACAGAGTGAAATTTGGAACGGCTGACAAATCTCTGAAGCCATCTGAAGTCCAGCATGCGGTGGACTCGATCCTCACCCTCATCGACACCACTCTCTCCGGTTACAACAAGGGTTCCCAGCTCAGCCGGTACAATGCCGGCCTCCCGGTCGAACCGAACGATATGTTCAAGGAGATTTATACTCTGTCAAGGAAACTGTATGAAGAAACCGGAGGAGCCCTGGATGTTGCTGCAGGCCCTCTTTTCGATGCATGGGGGTTCGGATTCACCACTGACTCCCTGCCGTCGCAAGCCAAGGTCGACAGCCTTCTCTCGGCATGCGGGATGGACTGCCTGGACGAGGAAATGAGACCATTGAGGGAAGGAATCCGCCCGAAGCTGAACTTCAACGCCATCGCCCAGGGTTATTCCTGCGACAAGGTGGCCGTTTACCTGCATTCCATCGGCGTAACCGACATGCTGGTGGACATTGGGGAAATTTACTGCGAAGGACTGAATCCTTCCGGAAGGCCGTGGAAGATAGGCATCGACCGTCCCGTGGACGGAAACAACACCCCCGGCGCCGACCTTGATGGAATATGGCAGGGTGACGGGAAAGGATGTGGAGTAGTAACTTCCGGGAACTACCGGAAGTTCTACGAAAAAGACGGGCGAAAATATTCCCATACCATCGATCCGAGGACAGGATACCCGGTCCGGCATTCCCTGCTGAGCGCAACTATAGTTGCTCCGGACGCCACCATAGCTGATGCTTATGCGACCTTCTGCATGGTGATCGGCTTGGAGGAAGCCAAGGCTTTCATTTCCACAAGAAATGACCTTGAGGGCTATCTGATCTATGATGACCAAGGTGAAATGAAAGAGTGGGCCTCTTCTGGCTTCAAACTTGCAGTTGAATGAGTCCGGATATTTTCAAAGGCTATGACCAGATTTCTGATTAATCCTCCTGCCATGCTCGCAGCCATCATCGCGGTGGCTGCAGGCTGCAGTACGATGAGCAGGACTGAAAAGCAACTTTCCAGGGTGGATTCATTTGAATCGCCGGACATTCCGGCAATCGGGGAGCTCCCTCCCGTCAGGCCCCAACAGACCGGCCTGGCGTATTCGAAAAACACCCTTATCATAAGCTATGACGATGGCATCGGCAAGGAACCTCTGAAAAGAGCCATAAAGAAATATGGGGCAGAAATCATCTACGACTACCGCATCATCAATGCTCTCGCCATCAGGATCCCTGACGGGAAGACTCTGGAAGAGTCCATCGAATATTTCGAAAGGGTGAAGGGCGTAGTAGGCGTTTCGAAGGACAGGGTCTATCAGATAGACGACCCGAAGCCTGAACTCGAACTGCTCTGACAGCATGGTCCAAATCTTTGGGAATTCATGATTTTATACGATATTTGCATGTTCAAGCGATAAAGATGAAATTAAAAGACATAATATTCATAGTTGCCCTCCTGACTCTGTCCATCCTGCCGTCTTGCCGCCACAAAGACGATGAAACCACGACGAAGGACTATCTGAGCGGATCTCTTTCGATTGAGATGCCTGCATTCGTGACGAAGGGATCGAACTTCACTCTGACGCCGTCCGGCCTGACGAATCCTACCGGGGGCATCGGCTATTACTGGTATTCCTCATGGGATTCAACCAAAGACACCACCAAGACAGAGACCGGTACGGGCGACGGAGCCTACACTTTCGAGGTGCCTGATTCTATCGGCGAATTCTCAGTCTATTGCATAGGCTATGCCACGGACTATTACACTTCTTCGGGAACCGCTACGTTCTATGTCATAGACCCGGAAATCAATACGACCATCACGGACGGGGGCCTTTCCTACGATGACGAAAGGGCCGACGATGCCAGGGACAGCAAGTCCTATTTCGTGACCACCGTAGGTGGCAGGAAATGGTTCAAGAATAATGTATATTATTCAGGATCAGGAGTTTCCTACGCATACAGCGAGGCCATTGACCCTCTGCTCGGAAGGTATTACACCTGGGAAGAGGCCATGTCTGCCTGCCCTCAGGGATGGAGGCTCCCTACCGATGCCGAGTTCGCAGACCTTGCCAACAGCACTCAGGGAGTTACCACCCACAAGGCTGGTTCCACTTTCTTGGGAGCGGCCGGAGACCTGATGGTGAACGCGAAGTTCATCGGGAACAGGATGTGGACTTTCTGGCCGCAGGTCAACATCACCAACAAGTCCGGATTCGGCGCCCTTCCTTGCGGCTACGTCCTCGACAGGGGCAGCGATGACAACCAGAAGTACCAAGGACTGAATGAATATGCGACATTCTGGACATCGGACACCGACGGAGACATGGCCATCTACAGGTACATCTACGTAGAACAAAACGACGTCATGCTCGCCAAAGGAGACAAAACGTCGTTCAGGGCTTCAGTAAGATGTGTGAAAGACTGACTTATCTCAGGTCAGTGATTACATAGGAAGAACCGAGAGTCTTTTCGTCGAAACGGAAAGGCTCTTTTCCCTTTCCTTTCTCAAGGTACTTGAGGTTGCTCACGTTGAACTCGGAAACCGAACCGTCGTTCAGGGTGACCTCTGCACCGACCAGATTGATCGTTCCCTTGGCGAAGAAAAGCCTCAGTTTGGCGATGTCCATGGAATATTTCCCCTTGTTCACCGGAACCAGGGTCGAAGCGTCAACGGCCTTTCCCTGGAAGGTGGCCGAACCGAAACCAGTCTCGTTGAAGGCATCGTCCACGGAGGTGATCATCAGGGCGGGATTGGTGGCGTAGCTGTCAAAGGAATCGTCCACGGACTCTATGAGGGCCTCCTCGGACATCCTGTCCACCGTCCAGCGGGTTTTCCCGTCGCACCAGACCTCAAGACCGTTCCCTTCCATATAGAAGGCATTGTCCTGGACCTTAACGTTGCCGGCACCTTTCATCTTGGACTTCCCGGTCTGCATCGAGAATGAATAATCAAAGGTCACCAGGCTAGATGAGACTTTGTTGACGAACCCGGTCAGGGCCTTGCTCTTTGCTCCGGCTGGGAGACAAAGCGAAACAAGAGCCAGAAATGCGAATATCCTTGTAAGCTTTTTCATGATGATTGTTCGGATTGCAGAAGTTGTGCCACAAGGGACTACTGGTTCCTGAAGGCCTCCAGGACGCTTTCCAGTTCGTCAAGGGTAGCTATCAGCACCTGACGAGGCTTGGAACCTTCCTGAGGCCCGACGATTCCGGCTGCCTCAAGCTGGTCCATCACCCGGCCAGCCTTGGCATAACCCATCCCGAGCTGTCTCTGGAGGTCTGAAGTAGATCCTCTCTGGCGGGTGACTATCATCCTGGCAGCCTCTTCGAAACGTTCGTCCAATTTCTTCATGTCCACCATACCTCCGGATCCGGATTCGGTGCTGTCGGATACTTCCGGAAGGTAATAAGGAGTGTTGTAACTGCGCTTGTAACCCTGCTGGGAGCCGATGAACTCAGTTAGACGGTTGATCTCGTCGCTGTCGATGAAGGCGCACTGGACTCGTTCCATCTCCACGCCGGCATAATAGAGCATGTCTCCCCTTCCTATGAGCTTCTCCGCTCCCGGTGAATCCAGGATGGTAGAAGAATCGACCCTGGAGAGCACTCTGAAAGCGATCCTGGTCGGGAAGTTGGCTTTGATGAGACCGGTGATCACATCGACTGAAGGTCTCTGGGTGGCAATGACGACATGGATTCCTGCCGCACGGCCTTTCTGTGCCAGGCGGATAATCGAAGTCGTAATGCTCCGGGCAATCACCTTGGAATCCCCGCCGGACATCGACATGGTGAGGTCGGCATATTCATCGATCACCGTCACGATATATGGCATGAAACGGTGGCCGTCGGTCGGAAGGAGGTGACGGTTGCGATACTTCTCGTTGTAAAGCTTGATGTTTGGGACATATGCCTTGCTGATCAGCTGATAGCGGTCTTCCATCTCCTGGACGAGGGACTTGAGGACCTTCTCTGCCACTTCGGCTTTCTTTACGATGGCATTCTGCTGTTCTTCTCTCTCGTCATTGGACGGAAGGACAGCGAGATAGTGGTGAAGGAGACGGCCATACGCCGAGAATTCCACCATCTTAGGGTCGATGAAGACAAGCTTCAGTTCGGATGGATGCTTGGCGTAGAGGAGCGATGCTATGATAGCGTTCAGTCCCACGGACTTACCCATCTTGGTGGCACCGGCCACGAGAAGGTGCGGAGCATCCGCCAGGTCGAAGACCTTGACCTCCTTCTGGATCGTGGAGCCTATCGCTATCGGGAGTTCCATCTTGGTCTGGGCCTTGCGGAAGGCATCGTCGTTGAGCACAGCCCGCATAGGCACTATGGAAGGGTGGTCGTTTGCGACCTCGATTCCCACTGAATCCGTGAGGGTAACGACTCGGACTCCCTTGGCGTGAAGGTAAAGACCGATGTCCTCCTGCAGGCGCTTGATTTCACCGATCCTGACTCCAGGAGCCGGAGTGACCTTGTACAAGGTAACCGTCGGGCCGACTACCGCCGTAACATCCGTGATCTGGATCTTGTAGTTTTCCAGGGTGGCCCGGATCTTCTCGTTGTTTCTCCGGAGCTCTTCGTCGGAGACCTCGTAGCGTCCCTCTGCATGCTCCTGCAGAAGCTCAAGTGAAGGAATCTCGTATTTAGGGAGCTCGTCGCGGACATTTATTCTCTCAAGTTCATGAGTTACCTCCGTCTTGAGGTCTTCGCCTTTTATCACTTCGAGCTGGCTGACTTCACCTTCTGCAACTGCCGGCTTTACGACCGGTTCAGGTTCCGGATGCGGGGCAGGCTTAGGAACTGGAGCCGGGGCAGGTTTCGGTTTCGGTTGCGGGTCCGGCTTCGGCTCAGTGACCGGTTTGGCTGCCTGGACAGGCTGGGATTTGGCCTCCTGCCTTAATTCTTCGGCTTGCGATTCGTCAGCAAGGTCTTCCATCTTCCTGCCGATGGAATTGAACCAGGCCGTGAAGCGTTTGCTGGCCAGGAACAGCCACAGGATCACCAGGGCGATGAGTATGAAGGCCGTAAGGAACGGGCCGAACAGATTCTTGCTCCAACTGACAACCGATGCTCCGCATTCACCACCCAGGCCGCCTCCGAAAAGGTTCCCCAGACCGAAGAGGTCGGAGATGAAAGCCAGGATGAATGAAACCAGAAGGGCTCCTGAGAGGGTCAGGAGAATGGTTTTAGGCATCGAATAATGCCATCTTCCGAGCAGCAGCCGCACCGAGATGGCGAAAAGGGTCACGATCAGGACCAGGCTTCCAAGTCCGAACCACTCGCGGACGAGGAGATTGGCCCAACGGAATCCCAGCTTTCCTGCAATGTTGCTGGCATCAGCCGAAGAATCAACCACACGGGCAGTCAGGAGGCTCTGGTCCGCCTTCCAGGTGAAAAAGTAGGAAACGGTGGCACAGAGGGTGAAGAGGGTGAACAAGGCTATGACCAGTCCGGTCCCCTTGACCAGCCTGGACTTGTCATCCTCATCCATATTCTTCCAAAAGCCGAACATTATTTCCGGTTCTTCCTGTTGCTTTTCTTCCCGTTCTTCCTATTCTGGCCCATATTCAGGTTAAGGCCAGGACGTGAGAAGTTGCCGGAGTCGAATGAAATTTTGGTAAGTTCCAGTCCTTCAGGGACTTTTATACGATAATCAGACAACTTCTCGATATCGTCGAATATCGTCTGGTCAGCAACGCTGTCCTTGTTCCAGATCAGATACTGCTGGCGCATGTAGATGGCAAGGGAACGGATCATAGCTGTCTTGACTTCGCCGTCAGGCTCGCCGGCGATCAAGTCGATGATGCTTTCGATATTGCGGCCATAGTGGTTCGCTCGGATCGGGGACTTGTCGATCGGGATAACCATCGGACGTGCTGCCTTGGCTTCCGGAAGCGGAGCCGGATACGGAGCATCAATGTCCAGGTCATAGCCGGCTATCATGTAGAGATGGTCCCAGAGCTTCTGTTCGTAGTTGTCCTGGGAATGGACCTGTGGATTGAGAAGCTCCATGGTCTTCACGACGGCCTTCGCCTGCTCGCTGCGTTTATCCTTGTCGGGGATGGTTTTCAACTGCTCGACCATGCGCAGGACGTTCCTGCCATATTCGGGCATCTGGAGTTTCTCCCTTTCGGTGTTATAGTATAGCTTGATGGAATTATCGTTAGCTTCCATATCATCAATAATTAGAGTCAATCATGCAAATATACAAAATTATTCCACCAAGTCCGAATTGACATACCATATTGCAGTGTCTACCTTGTCCCAGCCCATCCGACGGTAGATGGAAGCGTACCTGGCAACCTGCTTACGGTACCTGGCATCCTGCTCTCCGAACTTGTAGTCCACCACTGTCACGGCCCCATCCCGGATGATTACCCTGTCAGGGCGCCATTCCCTGCCGTCTGCATCGAACAAGGAAATTTCATTGAATATTCCTTGACCATCTTCCGGGAACCACTGAGGATGCGCAGCGATCCTGGCAGAAAGGAATCCTGCCAACTCATCTTCCCTGGATGGTTCCACTTCCCCGCTCCGGACAGCCTTGCGCACAGATTCTTCCAAGTCGGCAGGCGTGATCACTCGGGATAGGATGTCGTGCATCACAGTACCGTTGTGCCTGGCCTCTTCCCTTGCACGGCCCTCCTCGGTGAAGAAATCCACTGATTCGGCGGTGAATTTCAGCCTTTCCGTGCCATCTTCCGGATTCAGAGGGAATGACGGGTAACCCGGTTCCAGTTTCCCGACCGAGCCACCCTTCCTATCCAGAAGGGAAAAATCATACAATTCTCCTTTGGAATAGACAATCGACTCATCTTCATTTGTTTCGCTCACGAAATCATCACTTTGCCCGAGATAGGCTTCCAGGATTCCAGCGAAATTCTTGTCCGGAGAGCAGCCGGTTTCAGAAATGATGGTCATACCCTTGGATGCCCTGGTAAGGGCCACGTAATAGGTATTGATGTTGTCTATGAACTGCAGCAGGAGGTCCTGTCTATAATCCTTGGCGAACAACGTTTCTTCGCTCTTCGAGGACAGTTGGACATCGAAAGCTGCCTTGCCCGCCCCTTCGAGCGGTGTACCTTCGAAATCGGGCACGCTCCATACGTGACCGCTGCGGAACAGGCCGACCTTCTCCGAGAACGGGAATATCACATAAGGGAATTCCAAGCCCTTGGATTTGTGGATTGTCATCACCCTGACTGCGTTGATGTCCGCCGGGGAGCTGACCATAGGATCGGCATCTTTCCAGGACTTGAGGAATGTCTCCAGGGCATTTCCGTTGATCGCCACATAATCGGAGATGTAGTCCATGAAGGACTGGATGTACAGGGTCTCACCATCAAATGCGGCTGAGTCTTTATCAGAGAGGAGTCTGAACAATCGCTCGCATAGATCTGTCAGGGAATGGTATGATGCATCGATCCGGTCCATACCCGAGACGGTGGCCAGATAGGAGCTTATCGTATCTTCCGGATTGTTGATGGCTGAAAGCATCGAAATGAGTTGCCTGACCACCTGGGATGACTTGATCCGGAGAGAGTCATCGGAAATGACATCGATTCCGCCGTCCATCAGGAATCCGGCCACCAGCGAACCTTCCGCCTTGTTCCTGACCAGGACGGTTATGTCCCCCGGCAGTGCTCCGGAATCGAGGATCCTACGCACCGCAGCCAGTACTTGTTCGAGTTCCTGATCAGGGGTACAGAACACGGCTTCTACGCTACCAGGAGCTCCTTCCTTGCTCATTACCAGTTGTTTGTCGAAGCCCTCGCCATTCTTGCCGTATATAGACGAGACAGGAGCTCCGGCTTCATCTCCGTAGAGTTTGTCCAGATGTGAAGAGGCATATTCAAAGAAGGAATTGTTGAATTCCACTATGCCTGAGAGGCTCCTCCAGTTGCCGTCGAGGTTGTCCTGCTCGCTGCCGGGGAATTCTTCAGCTACTTCCTTTGCCATCAACTGCCAGTCGGATCCCCTCCAGCGGTAGATGCTCTGCTTCACATCCCCCACCAGAAGGTTCTCGAAGTTCTGGGAATCGCTGTTGGCAATCAGCGGCCTGAAGTTGTCCCACTGTACCCTGGAGGTGTCCTGGAATTCGTCCAGGAGGAAATGCTCGAAGCGGACTCCTAGTTTCTCATAGACGAACGGAGCATCGGATCCGTCGATGATGTCCTTGAGAATGACGTTCGAGTCGTCTATGCTGAGGACGTTCTTTTCCTTCATCAGGTTGCGGAATTCTCTCGAGAGGTCCGAGGCTATGCCCAGGTCGCTGATCTGGCCCAGGAGTATCTTCGCCGTTCCGTATAGTTTCTTCCCGTCACCGTATGTCTTCACAAACTTTCCAACGGGAGGCATCAGGTCCGCTTCCAGGCCTGCGAATTTTGGTTTGTCGGCTTTCTTGAACCATTCTCCGAAATCGGAACTCCGGTTGATGAAGGCTTCCGTCATTAAGGGGACATCAGACCTGGAGTCCATGGAGGTGAACTTTGAAAGCATATTCCCCATGAACGAGCGATAGGTATCATAAGGTGAGACTCCGCAGCGCCCGAAGGCTCCCTCAACATCCTGAGCGGCTGCTTTCAGGCTAGCTTTATATGAGGCCATGTATTCCTTCAACACGGACTTCACATTCGCGAGGTTCTCCCTGGAATATGCCTTGACATCGTCGATTCCGTATTTTTCGACCACCGACCTGTACTGGTCCGACTTCAGGCGGGATGCCATTTCCGACAAGCCCTCGGCAAGATTCCCTCTCCGCCCCTGCTCCAGCTGGTCCATCATACTGTCGCTCAGCCAGTTGAGCAAAGCCTTGTCGTCCTCTGTCAAAGAATCCAGGATCCTGTCCACACTTTCTTTCACAAGGGATTCCTTATCCAATTCGACCTGATATGAGGCGAACTGACCTATCTCCCTGGAAAAGGCCTTCAGGGTTTGCTGGAAGAACCTGTCAATGGTGCTGATGGCGAAGGCTCCGTAGTCATGGAGAATATTCACGAGTACCTCCGATGACTTGGCCCTGAGCCCTTCCTGGTCAGGGAACAAAGCCGGAACGAACGATGAAACGTATGGAGACTTGCCCGGATCCGTGGAGAGTGTGTGCAATTCCCGGAGGATCCTGCTTTTCATCTCGTCCGTGGCCTTGTTGGTGAAAGTCACGGCAAGGATGTGCCTGTAGGCATAAGGGTCTTCGTTCCCGAGCAGGAGGCGGATATAAGTCTCCGCCAGTTTGTATGTCTTGCCGGATCCGGCAGATGCTTTCAAAATCCTGATCATATCTTGACTTTCCTATCGGCCGCAAATCATTTTGAAATCACAGTAGCTGCAGGTCTTGGCAGCATCCGTACGTCCCCATCCCCGGGAAGTGTCTGCCATCTCAGAGAGGAGGCCGCGCAGCCTCTGACCCACCTCTTCATTGAAGACCTTCGAGACCGGTACGTTCCTGACGCCTTCGGTAAAGAACCGGGATGGCTGGTAAACAGAATTCACCAAAGTCATTCCCTCTGCCACCGGAGCGTTGCCGACCAGGATATCGTAAAGGAACAACTGCAAAGCGACCTTCGGGCGGTCCGGATTGTCTCGCACGAACATCCGAGAGGCAGTGTCGGCTGCATTGGAGTCCGTTATGTCCACGTCCTTGTCTGTAACCTTGCCTGTCTTGTAGTCCACTATCCTCAACTCGCCGGGAAGGAAGCTGTCCATCCTGTCAACGTACCCGATGAACTTGAATCCATCGATTTCCATCGAATATTCCTTTTCGAGACCTACGATCCTGAATGAATCGAGCCCAAGCTGCTCAAGGAGTTCCCTGTCTCTCCGCAGGGTTTTCATGACATACTGCACTATGACCCTTTCCGTCACCAGGTCCCTTCCGGTCACTTCCATCGAATTCAGTTGCTTGATGATAAGGCTCCTAACTCGGGCACGAATGTCCTCCTTGCGTTTCAGCCAGGAATCTATGTATGCCTTGCCGACTTCCTTGAGAGCTCCCGGAAAAGCTGCGTTCTTCTTCCTGTCAGACATGTCGTAGGATGGGTCCATCGCCCTCTCGCCCATATACAAGGCCTGCATGGTGGAATGGTATACATCTCCCACCATACCTGCGTCCAGGTCTTCTGCGACAGCAGATTCCTCCTTCAGGCGGGCTATCCTGGAATAGTAGAACTGCGCCGGGCAGTCCAGGTAGGATTTCAGGGATGAAGCTGAAAGCACCGTGTCCTTCAGGATAGAGACATGTTCTTCTGTCTTAGGTATTTCCGCAACATCCGGGCGGACCTTGGCATTGGACTTCACGAAATCCCTTTCAATAGGAAGGTTGTAGTGATATTCCAGCTGCTTGATATAGCGGCTTTCCTCGCCACTCTTCAGCCCTTCCGTCCTGGAATCATAGACGAGGGTCACTGTTTCCGCCCTTTGGATCAGACGGTAGAAATAATATGCCCAGATGGCATCCTGATACTCATAAGTAGGGAGGCCGAAGCCTTTCCTGAGTTCAGGAGGGATGAACGACGAACTCACGCTGCGTCTCGGGAAAACTCCTTCGTTGCAAGACAGTATCACGAGATGCTTGAAGTCAAGGGCTCGGGTTTCAAGCGGTCCCATGATCTGAAGTCCCCTGAGCGGTTCCCCGTTGAAAGGGACTGACATCGGCACCAGGAGTTGGTCCAGCAGTCTGGCATAGGTAGAAGGCAACACCTCCAAATGCTTGTCTTCAAGCTGGTTGATGACGTTGTAGGCCTTCCGGGCGAATTCCAGTTCAAGGGCTGATCCGGTGTTCTTGGACATCAAGGATGCCATTCCAGTAATAAGCGACTTCTGGTATTCTACGAATTCCTTGATCTGCGACGCTGAAGTGGATTTGGGTTCCTGCACCACGGGACGGAATATCAAATCGAAGAGCGGATGTCCGCCAAGGTCCTCCAGGGGAATATAATACTTCGCGTTCCGCTTGACTTTGGTAACGATTTCTCCGGCGGCCTCGTCCCCTACTGTAATCTCCTTGAATATTCCTGAAGAGAATATGGCCCAGACTTGGGCATGATAGAAATACCAGCTGCCGTCTTTCTCGCGCAGGTGCATCTGGAGAGCGGAGACAAGGGTAAGGAAATCGAAGAAGGCCGTTCCTTTCATCGGGTAACCCATGGTGACATTTATCTCTCCGATCCCGGGCGGTATGGAATTCAGGGTAGGAATCAGCAGGCTCTCGTCGGGAAGGATGACTGCATATTCATCGCTCTCCACTATTGAAGGCAGCAGTTTGGCCTGGCCGATGGATGAAGGGGCGCTTATCACGCGTACCGAAGGGATCTGGAGCCCTTCCGGATCCATGCTGAAGGCCTGCGGGAACTCAGCTATGTTGGAAGACATGAAGAAGGATGATTTGTTCCTGGGGTCACGGAGCATTCCTGAGGAATAGTCCCAGCAGAACTCTGCCACACCGGCATCCCTCATCCTGCGCATTACGGTCCTTTCACATTCGTTCAGGGCATTCAGGCCCACGAACACATATTCCCCGCCTGCTCCGAAGACTGACTCGAGCACATCAGTGGCAGCTTCGGCACGTATTCTTTCCGCAAGACTCCTGTAGGCCATGCCTTCATATGACATACCCTTATCAATCAGGGATTTGCGGAAGTTCCTGTAAAGCGGGAGCAGAATCTGCCAGATCTGGAAGAATCGCTCCTTCACATTGGGATTTTCAGCATCCGGATCCACAGTCAAGTGCCCGGAATCACGAAAATGCTGAACGAAGCGTTCAATGGCCTTCCTCTGGTTTTCAGTGAGATACGAATAAGAATCCTGGATGGAGCGGAAGTCGGCTACGTTGGTATAGAGCTGGTCCGGATCCACCAGGTATTTGTCCACGTCGTCAAAATCCCCCAAAAGGACATCTCCCCAGAATATGAATTCATCCAGGGATTCCGCCTTCGGGAACAGTTCCTGGTAACGGTCGTACAGTTCCAGCAGCAAACTGACCCTGTCGGTCGCATGGAAGCCGGAGAGGGTGTAGAAGAAATCATTGATGGTCATCATCCCCGGAGCCACGCACGGAACTCCGGAGGCCTTCACTTCCTCTCCAAGGTACTTCTTGAAAAATACCTGGCTTCGGCGGTTCGGGAAGATAAACTTTCTGCGGGAGATGTCCCCCACAGAGAAATAATGCCGGACTACTTGCTTCAGAAACGATGTCATCCCAGATATGCTCCTGTATCCTTCAGCTCCTGGCGTAAAGTTTCAACATTTACTTTGGAAGGCGGGACACCCTGCTTCAAGGCTATCCTTGCAGCCCTTCCGGCCGCTTCTCCGACAGCCATGCAGGTGGACATCACCCTCGTGGAAGCCATCGCCTCGTGGGTGTATCCGCTGCAACGGCCGGCTACCAGCAAGTTTTCGACACCTTTCGGCAAGAGGCATCCGTAAGGAATGTCGTAGTTGTCCCTGGCGAACACCATCGTGCAGTCACCTCCCGTAGAGTGATGGATGTCGAGCGGATAACCTCCCACTGCAATGCAGTCAGGGAATCTCCTGCTCGAGGTTATGTCTTCTCCCGTGAGCATGTATTCACATTCAGTCTGGCGGCTTTCGCGTATTCCCATGAAAGGTGAAACCCTGTCCACCCAAGCTTCGGAGAATCCCGGAACGAACCTGCGGAGGTACTCGGTGATGGTCCGCATCTGGTCACGTGCGATAATCTCCCCGCGGGTGTAACTCTCCGGCAAAGTGGAATCGGTGCCGCTGACCCTGGTCATGTTGACCCAGATCTCATCGCTTGCAAGGCCTGTGATAAGGATAGTGCGGGCCACCGGGATGTCAAGTCCCGCCTCCCTTGCCTTGAGGATCTGGTTCCTGAGGCCCACCGTGATGAATTTATCCCTCTTGAACTGCTCGTGAGGCATGGTGTCCATGTCGAATTCATCCGGATGGTTGACTATCGCATCCCGGAGGGCATCAACGTCCACGCCTTTCATGCTGTACATCAAGGTAGGAGGCTGCATTCCTCCGTCCGAATCTCCCTTGAACATCCGGACTCCGGCCCTGAAGGCCACGTCGCCGTCTCCGGTGCAGTCTATCACCGTCCGGGCCAGGATGGCCTCACGGCCGGCCTTGCTTTCGATGATGAGTCCCTTGACTTCATTCCCTTCCTTGATTACATCGGTGGAGAACACATAGAACAGCACTTCCACTCCTTTTTCCTTCATTATCTCGAGGGCCACGTCCTTGTCCGCCTCAGGGTCCGTCATGGTGAAACTCATGTGGAGCTTGCACGGGAAATGGTCGGTCGCAGCTCCCCGCTTCCTGAGCCTGTCCACGAAATCCTGCGGAAGGCCTTTGATGCATTGCTTGCCGTTGACATCCAGGAATGAGAGTATAGGCAGGCCTATCGTCAGGTTACCTCCAAGATAGCCCCTGCTTTCGATCAGCATTACCTTGAGTCCTTCTCCTGCTGCAGCCTCAGCCGCCATGATCCCTGCAGGGCCGCCGCCCACAACCAGCACATCGACCCTAGCTCTTACAGGTGTTTCCCTTGCGGGTTCTTTAATACTCATATTCACCATCTTTCGTTGAATTTTACAGTTTCAATATATCTTTCATATCTTTTTGCCAGCAATCCTGCCTTCGACTGGTCCGGAAGGTATGATTCCAGGACCGGAGGGCACATGGCCCGCTGGGCGGATGCCACATCAGGATAGAGGCCCGCCATCACGGCTCCGTTAATCGCCGCTCCGGCCGCCCCGGCATTCATCGCTGCGGAAACATCAATCCTGCGGCCGGAAACATCCGAGAGCATCTGTATGGCCAGCGGAGATTTCCTGGAGACGCCTCCCACAGCCACGAGTTCTTCGACCGGAACCCCGAAAGATTCCATATGGTCTATTATGGCCTTTGCAGCGAAAGCGGTGGCTTCCACGAGGGAATAATACATCTCCGGGGCAGTCGTGGAAAGCCTCAGGCCGCTGAACGAAGCTGCGAGGGAACTGTCCAGGTAAGGAGTGCGCCTGCCGTTGAGATGGTCCGTGGCTAACGGAGAATCCAAATCCGGAACGATCCTGGAGGCCTCCTGGCTAAGCACTGAAAGCATCCTGTCCATGGCCTCCGTGCGCTCCTTCTCCGGGAGGAACTTTTCAAGCGGCCAGCCAAAGAGTCTCTTGAACCAGGCGAACGCGTCTCCGTAGGCTGAAAGACCTGTCTCGAACCCATCGTGTCCCGGCAATATCATTCCGTTGACCTGTCCGAATACTCCGGGGACTATCCTGCCTTTGATAACCTCGTCCGGGACGACATTCATGAAACAGGCTGAAGTGCCGAGGTTCATAACCATCCTGCCCGGTGCGCAGCCCGCTCCGAGAGCTCCGGAATAGCTGTCTATGTTTCCGACTCCAACCAATACTTTAACGGATAGTCCGAGCCTTTCCGCCCATTGCGGACACAGGGTGCCTGCCGCTTCCTGGCAGTAGTGATTGTCCTTTGGAAGACCATGCATGAAGGGTACCAGGATGGGATCAAGGGCATTGAAGAAGTCTTCCGGCGGGAATCCGCCCCACCTTTCCGACCACATCCATTTCCCCTGGGCCACAGAGTGTCCCATCTTCAGCTCCTTTACGCTGCCGCAGCCAGTGAGTACTGCAGGAATATAGTCACATAGTTCCACGGCGCAGCGGGCTTCTTCCCTCAACCGTGGAGATCTCCGCAGCACGTGGAGCATCTTGGACCAGAAATTCTCAGGCCCGTAGAGTTTCCCGCTGTGGTCTGCGTAATTCACCTCGAACTTCGGAAGGAGGGCGTTGATCTCCTGCGATTCAGTTTCTGCGGTGTGGTCCTTCCACAGAATGAACATGGCGTCCGGGTCTTCCTCGAACCCAGGCTTGAAACAGAGCGGGACAAGGTTGGCATCGGTCAGGCAAGGGGTGCTGCCTGTGGTGTCAACGGCAATGGCCACGATGGCATCCTTATCGGGGCATTCGGCTATCACTCCCTTCAAAACCTCTTCAACCGACTCGAGATAGTCCAGCGGGTGCTGGCGGAACCGAGTCTCCGAAGGGTCGCAGTAAAGGCCCTGCGACCAGCGGACATAAAGGCTTGTACAGACCGACACTTCCCGGCCCGCGCGAGGCCCTGTGGCTTCGTAAAGCACAGCCCTTGCGGAATCCGTGCCCAAGTCCATTCCAATGGTGTATTTCACATCTTTCATATCCTTGTAAATTTACTCATTTATTTTCCTTTTCTTACAATAATTCCTTAAATTTGATAAAAATCAATCCACAGGAATGAATACACACTTCTCCACGCTGACAGCCACGCTCGCAGCTATCCTGCTGCCCTTGTCCCTCTCTGCCCAGACAGTCAGGGAAGAGATTGAAGCGAATATCGACAAGGCAGGTTACGTATATTCCATGTATGATTTCGACACCCCGGCCATCGCCAAGGCGCCCAAGGGTTACAAGCCTTTCTACATAAGCCATTACGGCCGGCACGGAGCCAGGTATTCCGGTTCGAATTCGGAATTCGTGAAGATACGCAGGATTCTTCTTGCCGCCAGGAATGAAGACAATCTGACCCCTCTTGGACAAGACGTGTTAAGGAGATACGAGGCAGTGTTCCCATTGGTGACGTACAGGGCGGGAGACTTGACCCCGAAAGGATACGCCCAGCACAAAATGCTATCGCAGAGGATGTTCCGTAATTTTCCGGAAGTATTCAAGAAGAAGGGTACCGTGCATGTGGATGCCCGTTCGACCACAAGGGGACGCTGCATCATGTCGATGACTGCCTTCTGCGAGGGACTCAAGGAGATGGAGCCCAAGTTGGAGATCACCAGGACGACCGGACTTTCGGAGATGCCGATGCTTAATCCATTTTCCGAATACAATCCCGAGATGGTGCGGCTTGATCCGCTGACAGACACCCTAAATAGGAGGATTACCGAATATTCAAGGAGCGTCATAGACCCTCACGCCCCGCTTGCAAGGCTGTTCAAGGATGTCTCCAGGACTGCCGCTTTCGACACCGAAGAAGAAATCGAAGGGATGTTCTACCGCACCGCATCGTTCATGCAGGACACCGATTCGGACATACGGTTCTGGGATATATTCACCTTGGATGAACTTGCAGCCCATTCGGACGCAGCCAACTGCAGGTACTTCCTTATGAACGGTCCGGACACCCTGTACCAGGGCGGAAGGCGCTGGTCGCTGATCCATCTGACTATGGAAGATATTCTCTACAAGGCAGAGCAGGACATGGCTTCAGGGGAGGTTGATGCACGCCTGCGATTCGGGCACGACATAATGATCATGCCGATGCTGGCGTTCCTCGGGGTCGAAGGATGGGACAAGCCGGTGGCATCCTTGAGCGATATTTCGGAAGGATGGCGCTGCAACAGGGTGCCTGTGGCTTCGAATGTCCAGTTCATATTCTACAGGAACAAGAAGGACGATGTACTCGTCAGGATTCTTTACAATGAACGCGACATCGAGCTGCCGATTGCATCTAATCTGGCTCCTTTCTACCGCTGGGAGGATTTCAAATCCTTCTGCGACAAAAGGATATCCATTACAAGGAAGTTGGTTTCCAAATAAGATAATAATCGAGGAATATGTATAAGAAATTGTTTTCGTTCTGGATATTCCTGTCTGCCTGCTGCTTCACCGCAGCCGGCCAGGATGCATATGAAACTATCCGCCAGGACATCCGCAAAGCCGGCAACATCTACTATGTGAGCGACTTCGCCGACAGGGACCTGACCGCGGCTCCGAAAGGCTACAAGCCGTTCTACATCAGCACCTACAACCGTCACGGGGCAAGGTACATCCTGGACGAGTCTTTCTACAACCGCATCAAGGAAGTCCTGGATGAAGGAGAAACGGAGGGCAATCTCACTCCGGCCGGGAAGAAACTTAGGGAAAGGTTCCTGGCCTTCTATCCTTCGGTCAAGGGCCGCGGAGGGGAACTGACTTCCAAGGGGGCGGACCAGATGAGAACCCTGGCCGGGAGGATGTATTCCAACTATCCCGGAGTATTCAAGAAAAAAGGGGCGCACATCGAGGCCTTCGGTTCCACCCTGGACAGGACGATGCTCAGCATGGCAGCTTTCTGCGAGGCCCTGAAGGAGAAAAGGCCGGACCTGGACATCCGCCAGGAGTCAAGTTATGCGGACCTGCCTTTCCTGAATCCTCAGTCCGGAAACTCCCCTTACACTACTTCGTTCGACAGGCGCAACCGGGGAGAAGGCGGAGACTGGCACGTGCCGTATGTAGAGTATTGCAACAAGAGGCTTGATGTCAATGCATTCATCGGCAGGTATTTCCAGAATCCGACGAAGGTCAGCGGAAGGCTGGATTTCATGCAGAAACTCTTCGACTTCGCTTGCGACGGGCAGTGCCTCGACGAGGATCCGGGATTCATGGACCTGTTCACCGAGGACGAGATCCTGGGACTCTGGGAGTGCGACAACCTCAGGTACTACATCTGGAAGGGACGCAGTGACGAGAGCTACGGAAGGCCTTGGAAGTCCACCTGGAGCATGCTGGACGACATAATCACCAAAACCGACCGGGATATCGCCGACGGGACTGCCGCACGCCTGCGTTTCGGTCACGACGGCTGCATAATGTCCCTGTTCTGCCTGATGGGCATCGACGGATGGGGGCAGAAAGCTCCTGATTATGACTCTGTCAAGGAGAACTGGAAGTCCTACGAAGTCCCGATGGCTTCGAACATCCAGATGGTCTTCTACAAGGACAGGAAGGACGACGTGATATTCAAGATGCTCTATAACGAAAAGGACATGGAGCTTCCGCTGGAGAGTGTCGGCGGCCCTTATTACAGGTGGTCCGACTTCAAGGAATATTATACTCCGCTGGTGGCTGCCATCAAGGAGGAAATGCTGGCTTCTTCAGAGCCGGTTGTCCTGACCGGAACCGTAACCTGCGAAGGCAAGCCTGTGGAGGGAGTTCACATTTCCGATGGCATCAGGGTCGTAAAGACCGGCAAGGACGGCAAATATTCCATGTACAGCGACAAGAGGCAGGGATTTGTGTTCATGAGCACTCCTTCGGGATATGTCGCGACGAGTTCTGACGGGCTCCTGCCTGACTTCTATGCCCATCTCACAGAGCCACTGGGAGTGCCGGAGGTGCATGATTTCACCTTGAGGAAGGAGAACCAGGACAATTATTCCATCATCTATTTCACCGATGCCCACCTCACCAACGCTGACTTCAAGCCGGACCTCCTGGAGTTCAAGGAAACCGCCATGCCGAACATCCGCAGGCAGTACGAGAAGCTTTCCGCTTACGGGCCGGTCTATACCCTGAATCTTGGAGACCTTGCGCACGAGCTCTATTGGTATACCTGCGGGTATAATCTCCGGGACGCTGTGAACACCCTGAGGGAGAATGGCTTCCCTACCCTCATGTACAGCGTCTCAGGCAACCACGACAACGACGGAGCCATATCCACCGATAATACCGACCGGGATGCCGAGCATCTTTACAGGGAAGTCCTGGGACCTGAATATTATTCAATCAACATTGGCCGCGAGCACTGGATCATGATGGATGACATCAAGTATGTCAACTCTCGTGGGAAAGGCAAGAAGAGCAAGGGCATCGTCGGGGACAGGTCATACACGAAGGGCTTCACCAAGGATGAGATGACATGGCTGAAGGCTGACCTGAAAGATCTCCCTGACGATACGAGGATCAGGCTCTGCCTGCACGCCCCCCTCATTTCGGACGACGAGAGCGGTACCATTTTCGAGAGCACTGCGCAGGTGGATTCCCTTGCGGCGTTGTTCGCTCGGTTCGGGACGGTTGATGTGGCCTGCGGGCACGTCCACAGGATGCAGTTCCTCGATTCCGAAAGATGGCCGGTATTCAGGGAAATGGAAGTCCCTGCTATTTCCGGAGACATGTGGACGACGACTCCTATCACAGTCCTGTGCCTTGAGGGAGAAGAGGCCGGAATCGTTACAGCACGGTTCTCCAAGGACGGGGACTGCTCATACGAGTACAACACCCACCGCTTCGGGGAGAAATGGATGAGGATCTACGACATGAACTCCGTGATGTCCTACTACTCCAAGGACAAGGACATCCGGGCTCAGATGGAAACCTACCCTACAAGGATAGATTATGCTGACAAGCGGTTCAGGAACATGGTCTATGTCAACTACTGGTACTACAAGCCGGGAGAGACCGTGGAAATCCTGGAGAATGGGAAACCTCTGGAAGTCAGCAAGGTAAATGACGAGGATCCGCTCATCAACGTGAACAGGTACCTGGTCACTTTCGTCAAGAAGCCGGTCTTCAATGCCAAGTACGGGAAATACGGCAACAGGCATATGTTCGCAGCCAAGGCCAGGACTTCAAGGGGCCGGATCGTCGTCAGGATAAAGGATGCGGAAGGGAATGTCCTGCGGGAAGAAACCCTGGTCCGTCCGAAACCCTTCGCCCCGGACATGGAGTAGGTTGGCAAATCAAATTCTTTGCATATCTTTGTGAACTGTTAAAATAGATTTTATGAAAAAGAAATTCAGATGTATGGTTTGCGGATTCGTCTATGAAGGAGAGAATCCGCCGGAGCGCTGTCCACAGTGCAAAGCCCCTGCTAGCAAGTTCGTCGAAATCAAGGAGGATTCCGAGGAACCTCAGTGGGCGTGTGAGCATCATATAGGTGACGGGAAGGTCGAGGACGAGGTGATTCTCGAGGGTCTCCGTCACGACTTCAACGGTGAGTGCACGGAAGTCGGGATGTATCTGGCCATGTCCCGCCAGGCAGAGCGCGAAGGCTATCCTGAGATCGCGGAGGCTTTCAAGCGCTATGCTTTCGAAGAGGCTGAGCATGCAGCCAAGTTCGCAGAGCTTCTCGGAGAGGTTGTATGGGACACCAAGACCAATCTCGAGAAGAGGTATCAGGCTGAGGCCGGTGCATGCGAGGGCAAGCTGGCCATCGCCAAGAGGGCCAAGGAACTCGGCTATGATGCTGTCCACGACACCGTTCACGAGATGGCTAAGGACGAGGCTCGCCATGGGGCTGGCTTCTACGGTCTGCTGAAGCGTTATTTCAACAAATAGCATCCGGATTGGACAGCAGGAAACTGTATCCGATGAAGTTCATCGGATTGCACGAAGAAATGTCCTGGGGCAGCCTGGATTATCTTCTAGCCGACCTTGGCTACAAGGATTCGATGGTGGACAATGGCTGGTTCGGAGGGAATACCCTGGGCGAGCTGATGGGGACATATCTTGAAAAGGTTACTGGAGACGATTCTTTCGAGTATTACGGTCTCCAGTTTCCTGTTTTGCTCAAGGTCATCGAGACCAAGGAATGGCAGCCACTGCAAGTGAACGTAGCCGATGAAGAGGCCTCTGAAAGATACGACTCCTTTGGCAAGACTTCCCTTTGGTACGTCCTCGAAGCAGGAAAGGATTCCGAGATACGACTCGGATTCAGGGACGCGGTCGAGCCGGCGGATTTCTATCGCCGGTGCCAGGAAGGTGGGGTGGAGGATATTCTTGAAACCATCCATCCTTCTGCGGGAGATGCCATCTTGATCAAGCCGGGAACCGTGTTCGCTGCCGGTCCGGGGCTTAAGATCCTTGAGATTTCAGAGAGTTCCGAGCTTTCTTTCAATATCCACGGTTGGGGGAAAGAGATCGAAGATCTCATGCTGGAGGAGGCTTTCGACTTGATAGGCTACTCCCATGCTGCTGAGCCTGCCCTCGTCAGTGCGGATTCCGGAAAGGCGGAAGATGGCGGCCGACGGGTCATCTGCAAGGTTCCGGAATTCACCGTCACCGAAATCAGCCTAAGGGACGGTCTGCACATTTTCAGTGAACAGCCTGGAAGCTTCGCTGTATACTACTGCGTTAGCGGAGAGGCTTCGGTGCAGGCTGACGGGGAGAAATATTCCTTGAAGGCCGGGCAAAGCATCCTGGTGCCTTCGGAAGTGAATGATTTCTTCCTATTCCCTACCAAGGACGGGACACGATTGCTGGAAGTTCTGACCGAGAGAAGGGTCGTAAAGGATTCATATGTTCCGGAAGGGCCTTCAGAAGAGGTTCCGGACCCTCACATCAAAACTTGGAATTGAAATGGCAGAATCTGAAAGGATTGACAAAGTCCTCTGGGCCCTCAGGATATTCAAGACGAGGACGGAGGCAACGGAGGCTTGCAAGGGTGGGAAGGTAAAGATCGGAGGGACAAACGTAAAGCCTTCGCGGGTAGTTAAGTCCGGCGAGACCGTTGAGGTCCGCAAAGGTACCGTACTCTACACTTACAGGATCAAACAGGCCCCTGAGCATCGTCTGGGGGCCAAACTGGTTCCGGACTACGCCGAGAACCTGACTCCGCAGTCAGAGCTGGACAAGCTTCGCAGTCCGGTTGAGACTTTCTTCCTGAAGCGTGACAGGGGAACGGGCAGGCCTACCAAGAAAGACCGCCGTGCGATGGAGGATGCCTGGGACCAGATAGACTTCAGCAGGGACATCGACGACATGCCTGACGACATCGCTGCCAGGTTCGGTCTTTCCGATGAGGATGAGGACTTGTAGGAGGCTCGCAAACTTTTTTTGCGATATCAAAAAAAAGTCTTAAATTTGCAGTCCCCAATAACATCGCGGGGTAGAGCAGTCGGTAGCTCGTCGGGCTCATAACCCGGAGGTCGGAGGTTCGAGTCCTCCCCCCGCTACTTAGAAAGCACTTGCATTGCAGGTGTTTTTTTTTAAACAGCCATTCTATTCTTGCCGATATCGGCAAGAATTATTATATTTGTATCGGCATAGAAGCATTAATTGCCGATAGATTATGGAATTCATTACCGTCAGTCAATATGCAGAATTGCATGACCTTTCTGAACGCACTGTGCGAAACTGGTGCAGCGAAGGGAAAATGGACGGGGCTTTTCTTTCTGGAAAGACCTGGATCATTCCTGCCGACACCCCGCTGCCTAGAAAGGGGAAACGCAGGGTCAGTCCACTTATGAAGCGCCTCAGGGAAGAAAAAGCAGGAAAAATGAGCGGAGGAATCTACCATAGAACGCAGATTGACCTCACTTACAATTCCAACCACATCGAGGGCAGCAGGCTTACCCATGAGCAGACGCGCTACATTTTTGAAACCAACACCATCGGCATAACGGACGAAAGCGTGAATGTCGATGATATCGTAGAAACAACCAACCACTTCCGTTGCATCGACCTTATCATAGACCGAGCAGAGGAAAGGCTCTCGGAATCTTTCATAAAAGAGCTGCACCGCACCCTGAAAACCGGGACATCCGATAGCAGGAAGGATTGGTTTAATGTCGGTGACTATAAGAAGCTTCCCAACGAGGTAGGAGGGAAAGCTACCTGCCCTCCTGAACAGGTCCATCAGAGAATGAAAGCACTTCTTGCCGCCTACAACGCCAAGAAAGAGAAATCACTGGAGGACATCATTGACCTTCATCATAGGTTCGAACTCATCCATCCTTTCCAGGACGGAAACGGACGAGTCGGGCGTCTGGTGATGTTCAAGGAATGCCTGGCCAACGGTATCGTTCCGTTTATCATTACGGACGACCTCAAGT
>JBGVAE010000096.1:0-2968 GCA_045224215.1 Candidatus Cryptobacteroides sp.
TTTGCAAGATGTCTGATTATAGAGTAGTTGAGGTTACGGGTAAAAGGGACTTGATGAAGTTCATCAAGTTTCCGGACCGGTTGTACAAAGACTGCCCGCAATATGTCCCGGCCCTTCACAGCGACCAAGTCAAATCCCTGACGAAAGTCTCCACCCTGTCCTACTGCACCCGCAAGATGTGGATGGTCCTTGACGGGAAGGAAGTCGTAGGCAGGATCTGCGGAATGATCAACCCGCGGTACAATGAGCTGTATTCCAAGAAAAGGGCCCGCTTCGGATGGTTCGACACCATCGAAGACTTCGAGGTAGCGAAACTCCTGCTGGAAACCGCAGAGCAGTGGGCAAGGGACAACGGCATGACCGAAATCCACGGCCCTCTCTACTACAACACCCTCGGCAAGCAAGGAATGCTGGTGGAAGGATTCGAGAATATCCCTCCTTTCAACTGCATCTACAACTACCCGTATTACAACGACTTCGTCACCCGCCTCGGCTACGGGAAAGAATGTGACTGGGTGCAATACAAGATTGCTGCTGACCAGCCGTTGGAGGAGAAGATCGTCAGGATCGCAGGCATCCTCAAGCAGCGCTACAACCTCCACGAAGGCAGCCTCGAGAAACTCAAGAAAGACAAGGCGATGGTCCGTCACTTCTTCGACGTGTACAATGAAAGTTTCTCAAAGACCGTGTACAATTTCATCCCGTTCACTCCAGAAGAGATCGAAGAAGAAGCTGCCGAGACACTCAAGTTTGTCACAGACAAGACAAGTAGCATAATTCTTGATGAGAACGATGAACTGGTAAGCTTCGGCATATCGTTCCCAACCATCTCCCCGGCCCTGCAAAAGGCTAAAGGTAAGCTGTTTCCGTTCGGATGGTGGCATCTCCTCAAGGCGATGCGAGACTACTACACCGTGGACCTCATGATCAACGGAGCTGTGCCGAAATGGCAGAATTCCGGCGTGTCGGCAGTCTATCATTGCTCGATCTCGGAAAAATGCGCCAAGGCAGGCACGAAGTGGTCCATCACGAACCCGCAGATCGAGTCTAACGCGGCCGTGAATGTTTGGAACAAGTACGAGCATGAATTGTTCATGCGCCGCAGATGCTACCTCAAACAGTTGTAAAGGATTATTTATGGCAGAGAATTCATTGGTAGACAAGATCCTGGCCCTCCAGGAAAAATATCTCTCGCTGCAGGAACAGCTCTCCGACCCTGCAGTCATAGCTGACATGAAGAAATATGTCCAGCTTAACAAGGACTACAAGGAACTCGAACCGATCGTGAAGACCGGCCTCGAGTACAAGCGCATGGTCGAAGAACTCGCTGATGCGAAGGACATCCTCATCAACGAGAAGGATGAAGACCTGCGTGAGATGGCCAAGGCGGAGATCTCCGAGATCGAACCGAGGATTCCCGAGATGGAAGAGCGGATCAAGATCCTGCTGATTCCGGCCGATCCGGACGACAGCAAGAATGCCATCGTGGAAATCCGTGGCGGCACCGGCGGCGACGAAGCTGCCATATTCGCAGGCGACCTTTTCAGGATGTACTCCAAATTCGCCGAGAAGCGCGGCTGGAAGCTCGAAATCAACGACGCAACCCCTGGGACGTCTGGCGGTTACAAGATGATAGTCTTCAAACTCTCCTCCAACGACGAAGGAGTCTATGGCATCATGAAATATGAATCCGGAGTACATCGCGTCCAGAGGGTCCCTCAGACAGAGACACAGGGCAGGATCCAGACCTCGGCAGCTTCTGTGGCAGTCTTCCCTGAAGCAGGCGAATTCGACGTGGACCTCAAGTGGGAAGACATCCGTCTGGACCTCTTCTGCGCATCCGGCCCTGGCGGTCAGGGAGTCAACACGACTTATTCCGCAGTCCGTCTGACCCACCTCCCTACCGGCCTCGTGGTCCAGTGTCAGGAAGAAAGGTCCCAGCTCAAGAACAAGGACCGCGCTTTCGAGGAACTCAGGACCCGTCTTTACAACCTCGAGCACCAGAAGTACCTGGACGAGATCGGAGCGAAGCGCAAGACCATGGTCTCCACGGGTGACAGGTCTGCCAAGATCCGCACCTACAACTACCCGCAAGGCCGTGTCACCGACCACCGCATCAACTGGTCCATGTACAACCTGCCGGTATTCATGGACGGAGACATCCAGGAGTGCATCAACCAGCTCCAGATCGCAGAGAACGCAGAGAGGCTGAAGGAAGCGGGAGAGTAATCTGACAAAATGACATATTCCGGCGAATGGCACAACATTCGTTAAAGTATAAGGCGTCCGGTCCCGAAAAGGTTCCGGACGCCGGTTTGTAAAATAAGTAATTTAAAAAAGATAATTCAATATGGGAAAAATCATTGGAATCGACCTCGGTACCACGAATTCGTGCGTCGCGGTCATGGAAGGCAACCAGCCAACCGTAATAATCAATAACGAAGGCGAGAGGACCACTCCGTCCGTCGTTGCTTTCACCGATGGAGGTGAAAGGAAGATCGGAAACCCTGCCAAGCGTCAGGCCATCACCAACCCTCAGAACACAGTGTTCTCCATCAAGAGGTTCATGGGCGAGACTTACGACCAGGTAGGAAAGGAAGTTTCACGAGTGCCATACAAGGTGGTCAGGGGAGACAACAACACCCCGAGGGTGGACATCAACGGCAAGCTTTATTCTCCGCAGGAGATCTCAGCGATGATCCTCCAGAAGATGAAGAAGACGGCTGAGGACTACCTTCGCCAGGATGTCAAGGAAGCGGTCATCACCGTGCCTGCATATTTCTCCGACTCACAGCGTCAGGCTACCAAGGAAGCCGGCAAGATCGCCGGACTCGATGTTAAGAGGATCATCAACGAGCCTACCGCTGCAGCCCTTGCATACGGCCTTGACAAGAAGAACAAGGACATGAAGGTGGCAGTCTATGACCTCGGAGGCGGTACCTTCGATATCTCCATCCTCGAACTCGGA
>JBGVAE010000097.1:0-3969 GCA_045224215.1 Candidatus Cryptobacteroides sp.
AGACGGGTTCCAAGATGGACGACGTGATCTTCGAGGAATTCAAGGGTACCGGGAACATGGAACTCCAGCTCGACCGTACTCTTGCGAACAGGCGTATATTCCCTGCTGTCAATGTGGTTCTTTCCAGCACCAGGCGTGACGACCTGCTTTACAGCCGTGAGGTAGCCAACAGGATCTGGATACTGAGGAAGTTGCTCGCTGACATGAATCCAACCGAAGCCATGAACTTCATGCTTCAGTTGATGGATGAATACAAGACCAACACCGACCTGCTCGACAACATGAGCAAGGTCTCACCTCGCGAGGCAAAGTACTACGATACTTTCTAGTACTGGTCCCAGGACTTGATCTGGATATCTTCCAGATCCATGGCGCAGAAGGCGCGGATAAAGGCTGTCGCCAATCTCGAATTGGTAAACAGCGGAACATTGAAATCAATGGCTGCACGACGTATCTTGTAGCCATTTTTCAATTCCAGTTCGCTGAAGTCTTTCGGAATATTGATCACCATATCAACTTCCTTGTTCTGAATCATTTCCACGGCTGGCTTGAAGCGTCCCTTGAAGTTAGGCTTGTCGCATTCGCTCGGCCATAGTACCTTGGTGGCAGGGATGCTGTTCTCTACGAGATACTTGTAGGTTCCTGCAGTTGCCAACAGTTCATATCCCCTGTCGATGAGAAGCTTGCAAGCATTGAGCATATCGGCTTTCTGGCGCGGGTCTCCAGTGGAAAGAAGTATTCGTTTTTCCGGAATCTTCTGCCCTACGGAAAGGACAGACTTTATCAGGGCTTCGTTCAAGTCGTCTCCCAGGCAGCCTACTTCTCCGGTGGAACTCATGTCCACACCAAGCATCGGATCTGCCTCTTCCAAACGTGCGAATGAGAATTGGGATGACTTCACACCCACATAGTCCAGGTCGAATGCGCTCTTCTGCGGAGCCGAAGGATGCAATCCAAGCATGACCTTGGTCGCAAGCTCGATGAAATCGATCTTGAGGACCTTGGAAACGAATGGGAAACTTCTGGAAGCCCGGAGATTACATTCGATGACCTTGATGGCATTTTCCTTTGCCAGGAACTGGATATTGAACGGTCCTGATATCTTTAGTGCGCCAGCTATGGCCCTTGCAATCTTCTTGATCCTCCTCACAGTTTCCACATAGAGCTTCTGCGGAGGGAACTGGATGGTGGCATCTCCGGAATGCACTCCGGCATATTCGATATGCTCCGAAATAGCATATGCGAGGACCTCTCCATCGTCTGCCACGGCGTCGAACTCTATTTCCTTGGCTCTCTGGTAGAACTTGCTTATGACCACGGGATGTTCCTGCGAGACTTCGGATGCAAGTGAAAGGAAGTGCCTGAGTTTCTTCTCATCATAGCAGACATTCATCGCAGCACCGGAGAGGACGTACGACGGACGGACAAGCACCGGGAAGCCAACATTCCTGATGAACTTGTCCACATCGTCCATCGTTGTAAGCTCGCTCCACTCAGGCTGGTCGACACCAAGAGCATCCACGATACTGGAGAACTTATGCCTGTCTTCGGCCTTGTCTATGTTCTCGGCGCTTGTACCCAGGATAGGAATCCCGTGCCTGTGGAGCCTGAGGGCAAGGTTGTTAGGGATCTGGCCACCCACCGAGACGACGACACCGTGCGGATTCTCCATCTCGATTATGTCCATCACCCTTTCGAAGGTCAGTTCATCGAAATAGAGACGATCGCACATATCGTAGTCTGTCGACACGGTTTCCGGATTGTAATTGATCAGCACTCCCCTGTATCCCTGTTTCTGGATGGTCTTGAGGCAAGTGACCGAACACCAGTCGAATTCTACCGAGGAACCGATGCGGTAAGCCCCAGATCCAAGTACGATGACTGATTTTCCGTCTCCGGTATATTCGACGTCGCTCTTGGTACCGTTGTATGTAAGGTATAGATAGTTGGTCTGGGCCGGGAATTCAGCCGCCAGAGTGTCGATTTGCTTCACGACAGGAACGATGCCTTTCGACTTGCGGTACTGACGTACCTTGTCCATATTCTCCAGCTGGCTGCCGGCATCCTTCCATACAGCTCTCTGAATCTGGAAATCCGAGAAACCTTCCTTCTTGGCGAGTCTGAGAAGGTCTTCTGGCATTTCCTCGATCTTGTCGAAGGAATGCATCTCTTCATAGGTACGGACTATGTTCTCCAATTTGTTCAGGAACCACTTGTCGATCTTAGTCAGGTCATGGATCTGATCGACAGTGTACCCGGCCCTCATTGCCTTGGAAATGACGAATATGCGGTTGTCAGTCGGTTCGCGGAGAGCTTCGTCCAGGTCTGAGAGCTGGAATTCCTTGTTCCCTACGAATCCGTGGGCTCCCTGCCCGATCATCCTGAGGCCTTTCTGGATGGCTTCCTCGAAACTCCGTCCGATGGCCATGACCTCGCCGACCGATTTCATGGAAGATCCTATCTTCCTGGACACTCCGTGGAATTTGCTCAAATCCCAGCGCGGGATCTTACAGACTATATAGTCAAGGGCAGGCTCGAAGAATGCAGGAGTGGTCTTGGTCACGGAGTTCTTGAGATCGAAAAGGCCGTATCCAAGGCCCAGTTTGGCTGCGACGAATGCAAGAGGGTATCCTGTTGCCTTAGAAGCAAGGGCCGAGGACCGGCTGAGGCGTGCATTGACTTCGATGACGCGGTAATCCATCGCATCCGGGTCATAAGCGAATTGTACGTTGCACTCACCCACGATTCCTACGTGCCTGACGATGCGGATGGATAGTTCCCGAAGGAAATAGTAATCGTTATTGGATAATGTCTGCGATGGGGCAACGACGATGCTTTCTCCGGTATGGATCCCCAGTGGGTCGAAATTCTCCATGTTGCAGACCGTGATGCAGTTGTCATAGCGGTCCCTGACCACCTCATATTCAATTTCCTTCCATCCCTTGAGGGACTTTTCCACAAGCACTTGGGGGGAGAAAGAAAACGCCTTGCCGCATATTTCTTCCAACTGTTCCTCGTTGTCGCAGAAACCGGAACCGAGTCCGCCGAGGGCATATGCTGCCCTGACGATCAGTGGAAAACCAAGTTCCTTGGCCGCTTTTTTGGCCTCTTCCATGTTGGAGGCAGGGTGGGACTTGATGGTCTTTACTCCTATTTCATCGAGTTTCTTTATGAAGAGGTCGCGGTCTTCGGTGTCCATTATGGCCTGGACAGGGGTGCCGAGCACTTGAACGCCGTACTTTTCAAGTATTCCTCTCTCAAACAGTTCCACTCCGCAATTCAATGCGGTCTGGCCTCCGAAGGAGAGCAGGATACCCTGAGGATGCTCCTTGGCGATGACTTTCTCTACGAAATATGCCGAAACGGGAAGGAAGTAAATCTTGTCCGCCACGCCTTCCGATGTCTGGACAGTGGCAATGTTAGGATTGATCAGGACGGTTTCGATCCCTTCTTCCCGAAGGGCCTTCAGGGCCTGCGAACCGGAGTAGTCGAATTCTCCGGCCTGGCCGATCTTCAGGGCTCCGGATCCGAGTATGAGGACTTTCTTTATGCTTTCGTTCTTCATAACTTGCCGATAAATTCATCAAACAGGAAATTGGTGTCGGTTGGGCCGCTGGATGCCTCAGGATGGAACTGCACTGAGCAGAATGGCTTTGTCTTGTGACGGATACCTTCGTTGGTGCCATCGTTCATGTTGACGAACCACGGTTCCCAGTCTTTGCCGAGCGTCTTGTCGTCCACCGCGAAGCCGTGATTCTGGGAAGTGATGAAGCAGCGGTTCGTGCCGACCATCCGCACTGGCTGGTTATGGCTGCGGTGGCCGTATTTCAACTTGTAAGTGTTCGCTCCACCTGCCCTGGCAAGGAGTTGGTTGCCCATGCATATTCCGAAAATAGGTTTGTCGCCTTCCATGGCTTTCCGGATATTGGCTACGGTTACATTGCAGAACTGCGGGTTTCCTGGACCGTT
>JBGVAE010000098.1:0-26767 GCA_045224215.1 Candidatus Cryptobacteroides sp.
TGCATTCTTAGTTTCGATGAAAAGAAAAGATAAAGGGGGTTACTTAGGTGCGGAATGAGGGGGTTACTTTACAGCGGATTCTCCAGCCCATGAAGGAGCTGATTCAAGTGGCAAAAGCATACCTGAAGTACTGCAAGTCCAAGCCGGATAAAGATAACCATGTCAAAGCAGCCAAAGGGCTTGAGGAGTGCATTCCGTCTTTCCCATCATATCCCAGCCTTGTGCAGTTCAGCTCCCTGATAGATGAGAGAAAAAGGGCTGGTGGCAAGTCGGTCTCCAAGATAATCCCTGAAATAGATGAGATGGCTTCCATTGTGAAGCTGTACCTTCAGTCCGGTTCCTTGAAGAAGCCTGTCGCTGACTGTTGTAATACAATGTTCAACCTGGCGATCAAAGTGGACAATGCTTTCACTGAGTTCAAGTCCTCACGAGGGCTTATCGAGTTCAACGACATGGAGAAGTACTTCCTGAAGTTGCTCGACATGGACATCGTCAGGGAGGACATCCGCAGCAGCGTCAAGTATGTCTTCGTGGATGAGTTCCAGGATTCCAACCCCATACAGATCGAGATCTTTGACCGCCTGTCAGAACTCGTCGAGAAGTCTTTCTGGGTGGGTGATCCTAAGCAGAGCATCTACGGTTTCCGCGGAAGTGTCCCTGAGGTGGTCATGGACGTGACGTCAAGGATCTATGAGGGGGGCGATGGCTTCTCTCACGAAAATCTGCCGTATTCCTGGCGCTCAGGAGAGAACCTTGTGGACTTCGACAGCCGTATTGCCCTCAAGTTGTTCCCGGACGGGAGAAAATACCCCAAACCGGCTTTGGAGCATGCCCCAGAGGGTAATTCTCTTAACCTGGACCATCCTGTATGCCTATGGCGTGGTCAGGACATCCAAGACGGTCTGTCCCTCGGGCAGAAGATCATCGAAGTGCTTGAATCGACCGACCTGAATCCGAGTGACATCGCTGTCCTTTGCCGTAAAAACGAAGATGTGATACAGGTTGCTGCAGAGTTGAGACATAACGGGCTGCCGGTTTCTTCACCGGAAGTGTATCTGCCCGGAAAGGCTGAGACACAACTCCTGTTCGCCCTTCTTAAGTTCATTGTACTGCATGACGAGCATACTAAGGCGGAGCTGGCCAAACTCATCCTAGACAAGAGACTTCCAGAGATTATCGCCCACAAGGACGACATCCTCGCTGCCTTCGATGAACTGCGTTTCAAGGAGATTCTTGAGCGTGTGAGATACCAGAGTGTTCCGGATATTGTCGACACGCTTGTCGACGAACTGGACCTCCGCGGGCTCTGCGCCAAATGGGGGGACAGCGACAACCGCCAGTCCAATCTTGATGTCCTGCAGAGCCAGGCGAGGGAATATGACAATCACTGCATGCAACTTGGCTTGGGTTCATCTATCCTCGGATATATCGATTACGTGACCGGGCTGCAGATCCAGCCGAAGGGAGACAACGTTTCGGATGGGGTGAAGGTGATGACCTATCATGGCGCAAAGGGGCTGGAGTGGCGGTTGGTCGTGATGCATACTTTGTGGAAAGACCCGTTGTTTAGCAGGAATCTGCCACAAATGTATGTCTTTGGTTTGAATACCCAAAAGATTGACGGCAGGACTTTTCTTCGTTTTGTTCCCGATTTCCGTCCTTCGGATAAGCATGGCGTCCCCTCCTTCATTACGGGGCGTCCGGCCGTTGCAAGCGGGATAGATGAACACAGGGAGCAATTGAGAGAGGAATGCAAACGTCTGCTTTATGTCGGCATGACACGAGCAAGGGACTGTCTTGCTGCCATAGTGTATCCGGGGCAGTCTCTTACGTGGCTTTCGGCTGCGGGACTTTCACCGGTCAAGGACCTGCTCGGGGCCGGCCCTCTTGCCCCAGTTTGGGACGACGGCGCTCCTCTCGTTAAGGTGGAGGAATGTGATATCGATGAGCCAGTCCTCTACAATGTGGAGAAAGACGAGTGCGTGTGGTACAAACCAGTTGTTGACTCCCCTGTTCGCGATGACAGGTTCATCACACCCAGCAAGCAGTCCACCACTTTGGAATCAGAAAAAGGCGAGATGATCAGTGTTTCCAGCGGAATCAAGACTGCCGGAAAGTTCGAAGCCTCGGAACTCGGAACATGCATTCACAACTACTTCGCTGTCCACAAGCCGGACGGAGACGGCAACCTTGCCGTTGCCGAAAGGCTGGTTTCGAACTTCGGGCTGCAGATGAACATCCCTAATCCCGGGCAGTTGGTGGAGACTGCCGATAGTCTTCTTCATTGGTTCGATGCCAGATTCGGCCATGTGTCCGGATTACGGAGGGAGGTCCCGTTTGTCCACCGCCTGGAGGACGGACGGACTGTTGCCGGCGAAATCGACCTTGTCGTTGAATTGGGAGACAATCACTGTATTCTGGTGGACTACAAGAATACCTGGAAGGAGGGAGACTATGCCCCGCAGTTGTCAGTATACAGAACGGCTCTTCAGGCAGCGGGATTCGTAGTCGACAGGATGTTCATCTTCTATGCACTTCAAGGGAAGATACAGGAAGTTACAATAATGTAGTTCCCTCATCTCTCTTACAGGATAAAAGTGACTGCAGGACATCAGTTTTAATGACTCCCTGCAGTCACTTCTAAATAAAATTCGGTATTAAACTCCGACTGATCAGCTCAGCCCCTGATCCATCTCATCCTCCATTTCCTTGAGGACCTTGAGCCTTTCCGCTTTCGTAGCCTCATCGTAGTAATAATCATCGGGGACATTCTCGGTGGAAGTAATCTTACCGAGATAGTACCATACCTGACAGACGAGGTATTCCTCCCCGTCTTCACCGACTTGTATCAGGTCATTGCCGTCTTCATCTACGAAGGGCACGAATTCGGCTTTCTCGACAAGCACAGTCAGCCTTGGAGCTTCCTTGCGCCGGCCGTTTATGAGATAGAGTTCGTCATACTCGACGCACTGTACGTCAACGCCCTCATCGGTTTCCGTCTGAATGACATACCTGTTCGCGTTGCTCGGGTAAATGAATCTGTGCTCGACATGCTGGCATCCGTTGAGAATGTCCTTGAAGCAAGGTCTGTCGATCTGAAGTGTAAGTCGCTTTGCCATCAGTGTTTGTGTTATGAGGTTAAGTGTTCAAATATAAGGGTTATTTCGTCAGAAAGCATTATCAATCGCAGGAGGTGACTGCAATTTGCCGGCATAGAGTCCAAAGCACAGGTCTCCGATCGGATCGGAATACATCCTCCGTATCAGGTTGTCTCTTTGCGGGCCGCTTTCGTGGATGCTGAAGTCCCAGGCCGTGCTGCGGCAGAACGTGGCGAACCGTTGGACGGCATGTGGCCCTCCGAAGCGCTCCCGTATTATCTGTACGATCGTTTTCGGGTCATGCGTCTTGAACTCCCTGTCGATGACGCACCTGGCAATTTCGACCCTTATGTCGTGGAATGCGTCTCCCAAGACATACCATACCTGGTCGCAGGTATCAAACTGTTCGACCCATACGCGGTATTTGTACACGGACACAAGAATGCGTACCTGGTCAGATGCACAGTCCGGCGGGACATCATCGAAACGCTCGAAGAAGATCTCTTCCTGAAGGATCGGTCCAAGGGCGAAATCGGCCTCGACAGTATCCGCCTTCGCCCTGGCTGTTTCACGGTTTTTCTTTCTCATGGTAATCAGAGTTGTTTTTGATTGAACATCCGCATCGTTTTGCCACCGTGGCATCTGGCTTGCTCGGTTGGCGGCCCTCAAGGGGCGCTCTTGATGCACGTCACAAATGTAGTGTTTTTAATGGAATTATCTATTATTCCCCAATGATTTATCTCTAGCTTGTTCGGCCTTTTTGTTATATTTGCACATGTGGCAGCGCCTGTGTCGCCACTTGGCACATTCGCATGTTATCTTTGCCACGATGAAGCCTATTCAAATTACTGACGTCGATTCCCTTGAGCTGGCATTTGCCGGCCCCATCAAGGCTGGGTTCCCATCCCCCGCGGAGGAGGTCCGGGAGAAACTGGACCTGGTGAAGTTGCTGGTGCGGCACAACGCCTCGACCTTCTTCTTCCGAATAGACGGGGTCTCGATGGTGGATGCTGACATGGACGAGGGGGACATCATCATAGTCGACCGCGGCGTGGAACCCCGCAACGGCTGCAAGGCTGTCTGTTTCATCGACGGCGAGTACACCGTAAAGCGCGTCGAGATACACGACGGAGGGGCTGTCCTTCTGCCCTGCAACGAGAAGAACACAAAGTATAAACCCATCCCGGTCGGCCCCGAAAATGACTTCCTCATCTGGGGTGTCGTCACGTGGGTAATCAAAAAAGTATAGTCATGACAGGCAGAAGGGTATTCATTAGGACATCGCTACTTGCCGCCGCACTTCTGGACTGCTGACACCCATGTACGCCCTTGCCGACTGCAACAATTTCTTCGCTTCGTGCGAAAGGGTCTTCCGCCCAGAGCTGAACGGGAGACCGGTCATCGTGCTGTCCAACAACGATGGCTGCGCCGTGGCAAGGAGCAACGAGGCCAAGGCGCTGGGCATCAAGATGGGCGATCCCCTTTTCAAGATAAGGGACATCGTGGAGAAGAACCATGTGTCTGTCTTCTCGGGGAATTTCGCTCTGTACGGTGACATGTCCAGACGGGTGCAGGAGGTGCTGAGGGGCTACTCCCCTTCCGTCGAGGTCTATTCCATCGACGAGGCGTTCCTGGACCTCGATGGCATTGACGCGGACTTCGACTCCTATGCCAAGGAGATCTCGAGTGAATGTTGGCGACGTACCTCCATCCCGGTGTCTGTGGGTATCGCTCCTACGAAGACCCTCGCGAAGATTGCCTCCAAGCTCTGCAAGAAATACCCCGGGCTCAGGGGCGGCTGCTATATGCACAGGCCGCAGGACATCGAGAAGGTCCTGAGGAATTTCCCTGCAGAGGATGTCTGGGGAATAGGAAGGCGTATGATGAAGCGGCTCGAGTCTATGGGTGTCAAGACTGCGTGGGACTACGCTTCCCTTCCGGAGACGACGGTCCGGATGCTTTTCCATCTACCCGGCTTCAGGACATGGAAGGAGCTTAAGGGTATCCCCTGCATTGCCCTGGAGGACATGATCGAACCGCGAAAGACCATCTGCGTGTCGAGGAGCTTCAGCAGGGAGATAACGGAAAGGGACGAACTCTGCGAGCAAGTTGCCAACTTCGCGGAATCCGCCGTTACCAAGCTCCGTGCCCAGCATTCGGTAGCCCTTGAGGTGGTCGTCTTCGCAATGACGAACCGGTTCAAGGAGAACGCTCCCCAGGCCTTCAGCAGCAGCCATGTCGTCATCCCTGACGGGACGGCCGAGCACAGGACGTTCATACGTTGCGCTCTTCAAGGCTGCCGCGACCTCTACAGACCCGGCTACGCTTACAAAAAGGCAGGGGTGGTCATCACGAAGCTCGTGCAGGAAGAGGGCTTTTCCCATTCCCTCTTTTCGGACATGGATGCACTTGAAAAGGAGTCGAGACTCTCTTCAAGCCTCGACTCCATCCATAAACTTTTCGGACGCGGTGCCGTGCTGCTGGGATCCCAGGGAACAGGAGAGATCAAGATGTCGCGCGAGCACCAGTCACCGCATTACACGACCCTCTGGGCAGATATCCCCAGGGCTTCCGTGAAATGATCATCAGCAATACTCTCCGTATTCACAGCCGATGTTCTCTGCATGGATCCGGTCGATGAGCGTACCCTTCCTGTCGAAGAGCTGTATCGTCCCGACGCCGTTTCCTCCGTTCCACAGCCTATTGTGCCGCTTCGTCCCGTCCGGGGCTTCGTAATTCACTAGCAGCATGTCCTTCTTCTCGCAGGTGACATCGGTGATCATCCTGCCGGAAGTGCTTGACTGCTCCACGTGCCAGACAATCTGCGAATTGGTTTCCCGGCAGTCGAACTCCGTGTGGACGCCTGTCCAAGCCTTGGAGAAATTGAACTCATAGGGTTTCCCTTCATACCAGAATGCGGAAAGGAGCTTACGTGGCAGCGCAACGGGCCCCACTTTCGGACGTCCTCCCCCGATGTCGAAGACGCTGTCTTCCAGCTTGCGCCCCGTGATCTCACTGGTGAGGTTGTTCGATGACAGCCAGACCCACGGCGAAGTGAAGTCCTTGCCCCAGTTCTTGTCAGCATAGCCGTAACAGTCCCCGGGACGGACCACATAACGCCGCCCGTTCCATATGACTTCGCCCTCGAACTCGCTCTTCATCCCCTCGGCATGCCAGAACATCTCGAAAGCCTCTGCGTGGCGGAACACTTCGTCGGTCCCGAATCCCACGTTGAAAGCCGTGATCTTGCGGATTCTGAGGTTCCAGGACATTTCGCCGTCCTGGCACATCCACTCGGGGTGTGATGCGGAATCTTCGATCTTCACATGCCCCCGGGTTTCAGTCTCATTGAGAAAACAGTCGTCCGCCTCTATACTGAACGGAACGCCCCAGTCCACCTTGATTCGTTTCCATCCCCAGAATCTGTGCAGCTGTGCGGCATCCGGCCCCCAGGCCCCGGCCTTTACCATCAGGTAGGAAGGTTTCTGCTGCTTTCCGGGAATCTGTCCGAAAACGGGCTCCTCTCCGCCAAGGGACGGATTGCAGAGGAAAAACTCAATGAAAAAGGGCTTGGCTTCGCCGGTCTGCGCATCATATCCTGTGAAGGAATGCCACCACCAGTCATAGCCTTTGCTTGCCTGCGCGCCGAACAGTTGGCAGGCGTCACGGGAGATATCGTGTTTGTTGAACATCGCTTTCTTTTTTCCTTAGTTTCATCAAAAACCGTGACACACGCACCTCGCTGACACTTTGACACATTGAAGTGTCAAAAAACCGTAGTGACTATGCCCGGTTCAAATAATATAATTCGCTTCAAATCATTATATTTGTATACATTCTATTTCCCTATGATTTTCAACGAAGACAATCGAGTAAAACTTCCTGTCCCCTTCATTAAAGACAGCACCGTCCTCTTTGTGGACAGCCCTGCAGGTGCATTCCATTCATTCATCGAGAAAAATAAGATTCAGCTGATTATAAGGTTCCGCGGAGCTGGATACACATTCCTTTATCTCCCCGACATGGTCGACCGCCTTTCACCCGAGATGGTCCAATACCTGTTCCCCGGAAAGAAAGACGGCATTCTGGCTGAGGATCTGTACCGGAATATCCGGGAGACAGGAAGACTCGGGAATGATGCCGGGTTCTTTTACAGGGAGGGCGGGCTTACATACTTCCATATCATCCCCGAATCCACGGAAGGAAGTGCCAGCGAGGCCGTCGACAGATTCGTCTCTTTCCTTACAGAAAGATGTGAGAACGACCTTTACGAGCCGACAGGAAACACACGTTTCAGGGAAAGGGAAAGTGAGTATAGTATACCCAAAGAAAGTATTGATGCTTCCGAGATTTCAGGTTCGAGAAAAATCAGGTTCAGGAAAATATTCGGGACTTCCAAGAGTCCTGAGGTTATAACCCTCGATCCCAGGAAGCAGGCGCTTGTCGACGCCTGGAAGAGATTTGAGCGCGAGTTCGGCGTCACCCCCGAGGATCTTGATTTCCTTTTCTGTTACAGCATCAAGTTAAGCAGACTGTATATCACCACATCCAACAGCATCTTCCTGCCCGACTGGGACGGAGAGCCTGAGGTCAAGATGGATGACCTTACCAAATCCCTTTATTTCTTCTATCTCCGCCATCCTGAGGGCGTCGCTTTCAAGGATCTGGTCGACTACGAGGATGAGGTCTATCAGATATACCTCGGCATTACCGGAAGGGACGATCTGCGCGGAATACACAAGACTGTTGCCGGACTCGTATCGCCATACAGCGATGTCAGGAATTCCTGTGTGTCCCGTATCAAGAAGGCCTTCAAGGATATTGTTGACGACCGTATAGCAAAGTCCTACTACATCGGCGGTCAGGCCGGCGGACTCCGTACCGTAGATCTGGACCGAGATTTCGTTATCTGGGAGCACTGATGCAAGCCTTGCAGCTGTTTCCGGCAAATGCCGGGAGTGGCTATCTTCGTAAAAAAGTCAGTACAATGGATAACGAGGATTTCTACAGGTTTACAGATGAGCTCTTCGATGAGAGCATGCAGGACGTCAAGGTGGATTTCCAGAGTGATATCGATCTCCTCTTCAACGAAGTGATCAATTACCGGAAGAGTGAGAGGTTCAAGGCCATCCTGGACTTCTGCTGCAATTTCCGGCATATCGCCCCGTTTAATGCGATGATAATAAACATGCAGCGCCCCGGGGCTAAATATGCTCTCACATCCAAAGAGTGGCGACTTGAATATGGCAGGAGGCTCAAGCCTAATGCCCAACCACTCATCTATCTCAACAGGAGACCGGTCGGTACACTGTATGACATCAGCGATACCGAGGCGCTCTTTGACCAGGGACCGACAGATCAGGAAATCCTCGACCAGGTCGCCAACCCTTTCAAAACTGAGGGGGATTTCGATGAAAGGCTTCTGTGGACACTGCTGAAGAACCTGCAGTACTTTGGCATTGCATATGACCTTGAATTCAACTCGGCGGGAAGGTATGGGGCATATATTGAGAAACGTCCGGTCGTGAGTGAGGTATGCTATTCACAGGTCTGTTTCCAGTGGGAGATGCCATACTTTATCAGCATAAACAGGAATGCCGGGACTTTGCAGAAGATGCAGGCGCTCTGCCATGAGCTGGGACACTACTTCTGCCATCACCTTCCTCCCGTCACCTCTGAATGGTGGGTTACCCGCCGCCATGACAAGGTTATCAGGGAGTTCGAGGCGGAATCGACTGCGTACATGGTCTGCAAACGAATCGGTATCCCCTGCCCGAACTCGGAGGCATATCTTGCCGGGTATATCGCGGATCACGAGTATATCCCTCAGAACATCAGTGTCGATGCCATAATGAAATCGGTCAATTCGATTGAAAAGATGCTGAAGCCCATGACTTGGTCGGAAGGCCCTCTTTATAAGGATCCCAGATTCAAGGAGAGGATCGAAGAGGAAAGAGAAAGACTTGGGAAAAAGAGGGGACGGAATTAATCCGCCCCTTTCTTGTCAAAAAGATCGGCACAGCCAGTGAGATCCTCGTCCTTATGTACCTTCATGGCCATTCTTGACTGGGCGAGACCGAAATAAACCCTCATTCCTTCCACTCCCCTCGGCGTAGCGTCAAAATCCAGTGCATTGGAGATATTGAGGTCTCTAGCGACTTCAACCGAATCCTGGTTCGCTCCTATATATGCCAACACCCAGCCTTTCTCCCTCAGTCTCGAGACCATATTCTTGATTGTACGTCCGGAATACTCCTCCGAGGAATTCTCCATCCCGTCGGTGATCACGGTCGCCATAACCTTGTCTTCCATGCGAATGAGGCCTTCCAGTTCGTTGAGCGTCTTGCCCATCGCATCGTAAAGGGGCGTGCATCCGCCGGGCCTGTAGTCATTCTCCGTGAAGGGGGTGACCGTCTCGACGGGAACCCGGTCACGGCGGGTCTTCACTCCCTTGATTCCGTTTCCCTCGAAAGTGACGATAGTCACGTAATGATGCTGCTCAGGAAACTCCTCCTGATTCTTTCTGATACCGCTGAGCACCTCGTTGATGCTGGCAAGTGTTGACCTGTAAATGGATGACATGCTTCCGCTCTCATCCAGGATAATCACGTTGTAGATATTCATAATAGCGTATTTTATTGGTTTCTGAGAGCAAAAGTAATCCATCTCCGGCCGGACAGGTAAAAACTGCAAGGCTTGCATCTATTTGGAAATGAGTGAAGGCCTGATGACATTTGCAAAAAACGGGAGCCATGGCAGAGGAAGAACTAAAGAAGGAGTTACGATATTCATTGAGGAGGATGTTGGAATCTCCCTGCGGAACCATGAAATACGGATGCGGAACGCCACTCATCAAATCAGTTGATCGTGCCATTAGAGATTTTAGGGAAGGGCGGCCTGTCTGCAAAGGAATCACTGTTGACGAGGTTGTGATGACCGTCTATGACGAATGGCGTTTAGTGGGGCGCAGGTGTTGTGACTCTGTTGAAACCGACATATATGCTCCGATGTTCTCCATAAATGACGGGAAGAAGAGCGAACACATGATTGATGACACGGATATCGAAGGTTTCAAACCGGTACGAGGACACAAATACAAGCTCAGGGTCAGACGCATCTTTATTACGAATAATACGTTGTACCATCATTATGAACTGGTGGATCTAATAAATGACACTCTTTATGAATAGCCATGATTTATAATTAATGATGTCCCATATGAAAATAGACTTGAATAATACAGATTTCCAACGCCCACGGCTGCTTATTCATGAAGAGGCTGTCAAAACAGAAGACGCTGATAAGGATAGATAGTCATATACTTAGAAATAATATGACAATATCAAAAAGAACTACTACCTTCGTAATACCGTTCAGGACGCAAATGTTCACTTTGTGTGATGGCTTGCTCCGAGGCAGGACTGTCTTAGCAAGATTTATCTATGCCCAAACAACGGTGCTACAATTGAAATATTAAAAATCTGTTAATATGAATATATACAATAGAGATACTTATTTGAATGAAAGTCCTGTCCAATATATAAATTTTGTGACAATTGTATTACTAATCGTAATCTATTTCTTTTCGTATACTGATAGTTTATTTAACCATAAAATAGTCTTTTTATTGTACCTGGCATCCGTTGTCATTAGTATAGCTTTATCCGAGATTGTCGCAAACAAAATCATTTTTCTTGATAACCCAGAGAAAGATAAAAACAAATGGAAGTTCAAGTATATGTATTTCATCTGCTGTTCTGTATTAAGCTTCCTACTTTCTATCAGTGTTTTTGTTTTATATCAATGCAACTTCTTATGGGTATATTGGGTCCCCGTAATTGTATTCTTGTTTAATATCGCATTCATTCCAAATCTATATTATCCTTTTTTTGAAGATTGTCTTCCGCATTTCATATAATATAGTCATGAACATGGTCTCGAAGCCAACTACTGAGATGCTCAGGTGAATCAGCCGGATTATTTGACATTGTCTTTAATCGACTTTCAGCTGTTTGAGGACATTTCAATACGGCTGCCAGGCACCCTATTTCATGGAATGGTACAGTACTTTTCGGACGCCCTCTTGATATCCTAACTTATGACGTGGAAGGATTACTCTGCTCTATTCCGGGGTTCGTGGCCATCCAAACATATATGATTGCGAGGCAGATGGACTCGTCGTCCATACCCTTATCCATGAGTTCTCCTACAAGGTCTATAATATACTGAGGCAACTGCATTCCTTTTGTCTTTGAGATGCAAAGGTATCCTTAGCCTGCAAGACCTTGAAATCCCTGCAAGTCTTGCAGGCTATGCCGGCAGTGACACCTGGTCCCTGGGGACAGCGATCCTGTACACGCCGTCCCTCCCCCTTACGATGGCGTACTGGTCCGCGGCGGTTCTTCCCAGCTTATCCACCAATTTCCTCTTAATCCTGGAGACGTTAGTTTGGAGGGTGGCCCTGTCGTCGTCGCACAGGGCATCCACGGCGGCCTCGATCTGGTCGGGGTCGTCATATACTGTCTGCTTCCTGTAGATGGCGCAGAGCTCGTCGTAATACATCCATATTTCCTCCGCGGAGATACCGCCCTCATGTCTCAGAAGAAGGGTGTATAGCGTTCTTTCCATCGGGTTCAGGTAGATCTTCGCATCGCCGTAGTCCGGCAGGGAAAGGATGCCGTTCCTGTCCAGGGCGATCCTTCCCGGACCTTCCCTTCTTACAAGGGTATCGATCTGATCCTCGTTTAGTCCCCGCGCCCTTAGATCCCTTAGCAGGTCCCTGACCGCGAGGACAAGGGCTCTGGTATCGTCATCAAGCACTAACTTGTCCATTGTTATGGTGTGTCTTCCCAGACACGGATTTGCGCATTTCGCGCGGTTAAGAATGAATGGATTGCGCCCTGAGAGAACGGCAGGGCTACCGTTGCGAATTAGCTGCGAATTGTTCGAAAACTGCTTATTCGCTCCTGATGACGATTTACGTTTTCGGACATGACGCAACCGGCGAGGGCCATGTGGCTCCGCCTGGTTGATTTAAAGAGGAACGTCTGCGTCATATCCAATTTTGGTTTTTGCGGGTGCAAATATAGTAATTAATCCTGAGCCTCCAACAGGAATCGAACCTGCAACCTTCTGCTTACAAGGCAGATGCTCTACCGGTTGAGCTAAAGAGGCGTTATGTCGTGCGGAAGCAGAAAGATTCGAACTTTCGGAACCCCGCTGGGAGTTCTGCACCTTAGCGGGGTGCCGCCTTAGACCTCTCGGCCATACTTCCATGGTGGCGGGGATAGATGGGGTCGAACCAACGACAAATGGCTTAACAGGCCACTGCTCTGCCACTGAGCTATATCCCCGTTGGGTGACAGAAGGGGTTCGAACCCTTGGCCTCCGGAGCCACATTCCGGCGCTCTGCCCGCCTGAGCTACAGTCACCAGCGGAGCCTCGCGGAGTTGAACCACGTTCTATGGATTTTCAGTCCATCGCATACACCGAGTCTGCCAAAGCTCCATTGCGGTCACGCTGAAGGGACTCGATCCCGTAAGTCTTCACCGTGAAAGGGTGATGGCCTGTCCAATCAGACGACAGCGCGATACTCGTGGACGTTACAGGGATTGAACCTGTGACCTTCGGCATATCAGACCGATGCTCTACCAGCTGAGCTAAGCGTCCGTTTGTGTACTCCCGGGAGGATTCGAACCCCCATCACTGGTTCCGTGGACCACTATCCTATCCGTTGGACGACAGGAGCATTCCTGAACTACGTTGCGAAGGTAGGGCTTGTCTTTATGAAGGCGAAATCTCTGCAAGTCTTGCAGAATCCTCCTTCTCTTTCCCCTCAATTTACATTTCCGCCTTACAGGCCTTTTATCACCGCGACCGGCGAAAGGGATGTCTCGACCTTTACCAGATCCTGCTGGTTGGCCATAACTTCGTCTATGTCCTTGTATGCACCCGGTGCCTCCTCGAGGTCCTTCCGGTTACGGATAGCATGGACTATCCCCTGTGCGTCCAGGCGTGCCACCTCGTCCTCCAGCGAGAGTTCGTTGACGGCGGCCGTCCTGCTCATGACACGGCCCGCGCCGTGGGAAGAACTCTCGAAGGAATCGGGATTACCGAGACCCTCTACGATGTATGACTTCGTTCCCTGGGATCCGGGGATGATCCCCGTCTCTCCTTTTCTCGCACGGACTGCGCCCTTACGGTGTACGAACACGTTCTCCCCGAAATGATGCTCGATGGCCACGTAGTTGTGGGCGATGTTGATCATCGGCTCGAAGACGACTCCGGGCAGGGCGTCGGAGATCACCTCCTGGATCCGGCTCATCATCAGGCTGCGGTTGCAGAACGCGAAATCCACGCAGTACTTCATTTCGCTCCAATAGGCACCGAAGAGCGGGGTCTTACGGGGGATGAATGCCAGCTGCAGTTCGGGCCGGACTACCGAGTAGTTCTGCGCATTGACCTCACGGGCAATCTTGTTGTAGTATTCCGCGACCTTGTAGCCGAGGTTACGGGAACCGGAATGCAGCATGACCCAGAGGTTGTCTTCCCCGTCCTTCTGCAGCTCGATGAAGTGGTTCCCGCCGCCGAGAGTACCGATCTGGTGGCGTGCCGCGATGTACTGAGACTTCACGACGGTGAGTTTATCCACGTCGTGACCCTGGGGCAGAAACGCCTCGTCCTGCAGGTCCTTGTGGTGGTCGAACCCCACGGGAATCCTGCTGCGGATGCCGGACATGATTTTCTTTTTCAGGACGTCCATTCCGATTTCAGGGAACTTGGCACTTGTCTTTACCGCGCACATGCCGCAGCCGATGTCCACTCCGACCGCGTTGGGAATGATGACATCCTCGGTGGCCAGGATGCCGCCGATGGGCATGCCCATGCCGCCGTGCAGGTCTGGCATGAACGCCAGGTGGTGGAACACGAAAGGAAGGGAAGCGAGATTCATGATCTCCTTCCATGCGTGAGGATCGACTCCCCTCGCCCAGATCTTCACCGGAGTGTCGTTAATTGCTAACTCGTACATATCATTCATTCTAATAAAAGACTGGCGCTACAGTCGCAAAGAGACTTTTGGCAGAGCCAACGGCGGTTATCCGGACAATCCCGTGCATTTGTCACGAGCAGACCCCGAAAGTCCCATTCCGCAACCAATGCGGGGTCCCGGTTCCATTCCCGGTTTATGAAACGAAGTAACCCTTCGCTACGGCAGCCAGTCTTAATTGAGCGGTGCGACAATCGCGGGACCAGATTTCCGGATTAAGAGTCCGGCGCTTAAATAGCTATCAACTACGAAGTAAGTCCCTGCTACGGCAACCGCTTTGTTGCGGGAACCAGGATCGAACTGGTGACCTCGGGGTTATGACTCCCACGCTCTCCCTACTGAGCTATCCCGCAATGGAAACAGGAGCGACAGGCGGTATCGGTTCGGAGGGTCACGTGCCTTTGTCTCCCCTTGGCAGCGGGAACAGACGTCCCCGACAGTCAACGCTTGGGAGAAAGACGGTTCCCTCATCAAGGTTTTCAAGACCTTTAGGTGCGAAGTAACCGATTCCTACGGCATCCTGTATGAAAGAGGATAAGCAGCCATTCATCCCACGTGAATGCAGCGGGCTTATCCTCGGCAAGAGCAACAGTCGTAAACAGACGCGGGGACGTTCGTTATACTCCCCACTTCCACCGATATTAAAGGATGGAGCCGTCGGCGGCACGGCAGTAGAACGAAGTATCTGTTCCCTACGGCATCTTGTAAAAAAGAGCAAAAGCAACAGCGGAGACAGGCGCGGGGTCGTCTGGCTTATTCCCACTTCTGCCTATTTATCGACATTGCGTCCCGGTGGCAGCTCTTCCGGATCTGAAGACGAAGTAACTGTCCCCTACGGCATTTTGCCCGGATAAGAAGAATGGCCAGAATCGTCTGTGGACGCAATCCCACAATCATCCGCACGAAAGTGCACGGCAGCAAGCGTATGATTTCTGCTCTCGACGACATCCGGCCGTCTACATATATGCTAAAGAACTATCTTGCGAATCTCGGAAAGTGCGTCTTCACCCCGGTCGATGGCGCTCATGACCTCGAAGACCTTCTCGCTCCATCCTGCAATCAGATATACATCCGATTCCACAATATTCAGCGGAGCTTGTCCGTAACCGGCCAGGTCGAAGAGATAGAGCTTCGCTTCCGGATACATGGCCTTATACTGGTGCCAGGTGTCGTTGATCCACTTTTCAGCCCTATTCCATCCGCGTCTGTGTTCGCTGTCCCACATCTGGCAGTCGGTGAAGATCATTACCTTATCCATCCGGATATTGTTCTCGATGAGCCACTCGATGACCTTGTAACCGTTCGTGGAATAGCCGACCTCACCTTCGCGGCGGTGCATCTCGAGCGTATTCGCGAGGATCGAGTCCTGCGGCAGGTTCAGCACCTTCCAGGTGTTACCGAACATACCGCTTATCACGGAAGCGCACCTGCTCTTCAGGAGCATCGAGAGCAGGATTCCGATATCGAAGTTCTGTACGCTGCTCTTCGGGGAAACCGGATGCTGCATGGATCCGGAGACGTCGGCTGCGACGAGGACGTTGGTGTCGGCAACGAAGCCCTCCATGTTTACTACTGAGGCCTTCACGGCAGATTCCAGTGCGGAAAGGACCTTTGCGGCAAAGGTGGACTGCACGCCCTTCACCTCGCGGTATGCCGACAGGAAGCGGAACGGCAGCTGCCTGGATTTCGCCACCTGCTCGGGATCCGACAGGCGGGCGCAGAGACGCTCGACATGCTCGGGCGACACCTCCGCCTGCAGGATGTTCCTGAGGTTGCGGAGCAGAGCCATGTAGCCGAGCTTTCCGGAGTCCAGGAGTTCCTCCCAAAGGGCCCTGACGGCCGTCTTCTTCGCCTCGGGAGTCTCGAACTGCTGCTGCCCGAGGGCGGAGAGCAGCGTCTCCCAGGTGTAAGGAGTCTGGAGATTGTCCGCGACAATCTTGTCGAACAGGGCCTGCTGTGCGGCATCCTTCGCCTTGGGATGCACCAGGAAGAGGGCATCCTTCAGCTTCACCTCGGCATCCTTGCGGTCATACTTGGCGAACTGGTATTCGTCGAAGCGGTTGAAGGCATCCTTCAGACCGTTCTGGATCTGACGGGAGAGCTTCCCGAGTTTCTTGACGCCGGGAGCCGGATTCCGCCACTGATAGCACATCAGAAGTTCGCTGATCTCGTCGGCTCGGAGCACGGTCTTGCCTACTGCCCGGGAGACTATATCGTCACCGCTGTGGACCTTGGCCAGTTCCACAATCAGGAGCAGAGGGATACTGCGGAGGTTCATCACGGTACGTGTGTAGACCGCCAGCTGCGCGACGAACATCGGGTCAACCTGCCCGACGAGCGTGGAAATCCTCTCTACGAATTCCTTGGAGGACTCGTAGAATTTCCCCGACAGCGCAAAGGTGACGGCAGCTGTGTAGAGCTCCATTTCCGGAGTCATACGGAAGGCGCGGGCGCCTTCGTGGTTGAGAACCTTGTTCTCTTCCTTGAGGATTTCGTTGTACTTCATGATACTGTTGTTTTATAAAAAACGGTGCGACAGTCGCAAAGGGCCGTAGGCTGATGCCTCAGGCGTTGCCCACAAGGAATCCCGACGGTTCACGCTTATCGGGCTAATCCCGCCGCTACTACATCCTGGCAGATTCCTTCAGCATGGGCGGACTTCCCTGAATAAAATACGAAGTAACCCTTTACTACGGCAACCGTTCGTTTTTTTCAAATAAGCAAGGCGACAGTCGAAAAGGCATGCAGACTTATGCCCTACCATCTGAGCTATCCGTTGCAGGTCATCCTCGGTGCGTGACAAGCAAAAAACTTGAAGTAACCGGTAGCTGCAATGAAGCCGGACTCGAACCGGCGACACTAAGCTTTCCGAAGAATTCCTCTTCTACGGCACTTGCTTAGCCGTTTGTCATATCAGTAATGAAAAAAGGTGTACCCGACAGGATTCCTGACTACCTGCAATCCTTGGATGGAGTCGCGTTGTTCGGTCACATCCCAGCAGGGTCAGCTATCTCCCTGCCTTATGCTGGATGGGGGGATTGGTTACCCCCAAGAGGATACAGAAGTCAGTCGCATGGGAACGGTTTGTCCTCTTCTTACGTCACTCGGGGTTGGCCTCACCCCGGCTATTTCAACCTTACGCGGCCCCACCTGTAACACTGCGGCTGCGGCTTTCCAGACGCGCCCACATACTTTAGGGGCCTTCACCCACCCCTTGTTCAGTCACAGGTACACCTGTTTCAAAGAACTGCCTAATTAGTTTTTCGAGGCAAAGGTATCCATACTCGGATTGTCAGCGAAATATCTGCAAGCCTTGCAGGGATTCCCTTTTCCCTCACTTTCTGGGTGCAAAGTAAAACGGGCGTTGCGCAATGTTTTTGCGCAGCGAAATCTTTTTTCGTATTTTTGTGAAAAATAATCTGCCATGCCCGTATCAAAGAACGCCTTGATCCGCTACAAGACCATCGACCGGTGCCTTAGGAACCGCTACCGCCGCTGGAGTCTCAACGACCTTATCGAAGCCTGTTCCGACGCCCTTTACGAGTATGAGGGCCGTGACGAGGGCGTGTCCCGCCGCACCGTCCAGCTGGACATCCAGATGATGCGCAGCGAGAAGCTCGGCTACAACGCTCCCATCAAGGTCGTGGACAACAAATACTATATATACGAAGACCCCGACTACTCCATAACGGAGTCTCCCCTGTCGCCGCAGGATTTGCAGAAGATGGGTGAGGCCGTAAATGTCCTCCGTCAGCTGTCCGGCTTCCATGAGTTCTCAGGCATGGAGGACATCATGGGCCGCCTGGAGGACAGGGTCAACATGGCAAGGGAGAAGACCCATCCCGTCATCTTCTTCGAAAAGAACGACCGTCTCAAAGGTCTGGAGTACATCGAGCCGCTTCACGGCGCCATTCTGGCAAAGCATCCGGTTAAGATGACCTACCAGAGTTTCAAGGCCAGGGTCCCTAATACGTTCGTCTTTCACCCCTATGCCCTCAAGGAGTTCAACAACCGGTGGTTCGTCTACGGCTCCAAGCCTAAAGTAAGTTATGTGTTGAACCTTGCCCTGGACCGGATCGTGTCGATGGAAGAGGACCCGTCGACGCCGTTCGTCGAGCGTAAGGACTTCGACCCCCGGACATACTTCGAAGACATGATCGGCGTGACCAAGGTCCCCTCTGACAGGCCGGAGAAAGTACGCTTCTGGGCATCCCCGGAAGAAGCCCCTTATATCAGGACGAAGCCGATCCATTCAAGCCAGATGACCGTCGAGTCCAACGAGGACGGCTCGGCGGTATTCGAAGTGAAGGTCATCGTCAACCGCGAGCTGGTCCGTCTGCTCTTCGGTTATGCCGAGGGTCTGAAGGTGCTGTATCCCCGCAAGCTGAAGCAGATGATGCTGAAGCATTTCCGTCTCGGGGTCCAGGCATACGAAATCTGATATAATCCTTGCAAGCCTTGCAGAGATTCGTCATTCTTCCACCAGTTGTCTACTTTTGCATCGTGGTCGTCAAAACCCGAGGGTGTTTGATTGGTGGATAGGTTCCTCTAAGACGATCCGATCCTATGCGGTTGCCGTAGGAAAGAGTTACTTCGGCGGTTTATTGGGAGGTAAATAGTGGGTATCAGCTCGCGACGGATGCCCCTCCGCTCTCCTCCTGTCTCTCTGACCGGATGTTGCACCGCATCTTTTCGGACCCATAGCACAGTTGGTCAGTGCATCTGGCTCATAACCAGGCGGTCGTAGGTTCAAATCCTGCTGGGTCCACAGTGAATTCAGGTTTTGTGACGAGCAGAAAGGAGACTGTCGGGCGAACTGTTCGCGACTGATGGTGGAACGTCCGACCACCCACGAAACCTTTCAATTCACTACTCACAGGATGTTTTATCTCCTTATCTTTTGCCCGGCCGGTCTCATCATCTTCCTGGACTGTGCCAGGCATCGGCGCAGCCACTCACGCTCATCCTCATCCGAGTCTTTTCCCCATCCCTGACCGGGGTTCCCTCCTCCCCCGCCGCAGTTCTCGGCGAACGTCGTCGCCTGGTCTATCATCCCCATCGACAGCATAGCCGCGCATGTTACTATCCTCATACCCCTGTTCGACATGTCCATCAGGAACGTTCCGTCGATGGCCGCAGATTCTTCCGGATCCATGTGCGATCGTACAGCCTGGAAGTCGTGAAGGACACTCCAAAGGGCCTCCGACCCCACTCTATCTGCTGTCAGTCTGGAAACGTCCGAATTGGCGGATTCGATCTGGCGCTTGAGCGATTCGTGCCGTTTCCCGGACTCTTCCAGCTGCTCCTTCAGTGCCTCAAGCTGCCGGTCTGCGACGGACAGTTTCTCCTGCTTGTCCGCGAGGCCGGAGAGGATCTCATCAAGCTTGGCCTGCAGCGATTCCTGCTGCAGAAGAAGGTCGCTGCGTCTCTCCGTACCGATGCTCTCATCTGAGAGCGACCGGCGGATCGAGTCTATCTCCGTCTCTATCCGAGCCCTTGATTTCTGCAGGTTTGAGACCATTGTCTTAAGCCCTTTCTTCCTTGTGGCGGCGAGCGCTATCTGCCGGTCCAGACCGGTCAGCCTGGCCGTCCTGTGTCCCACCTCCCTCTCGAGTTCGCTGCACTCCCGGGAGAGCTCCCGCCTGTACTCCTCGTGGCTTTTCTTTTTGGCGTGCGTCACCGCGACGCTGTCCCCGCGAAGCAGTCCCCAGCGTTTGTTGACCTGCGCGAAGGCGTCATGAAGGGCAAGCGTCCGCCTGCGGTATTCGTACTTATCAGGCCCGCACATCACCTCCTTGAACTGCACTTTCCCTTCTTTCGAGACAGGAACGATATCGGCATGAATGTGCGGCGTGCGCTCGTCCAGATGGACAATGAACGAGAGTATGTTCTCCTCCCCGAACCTGCCGGAAAGAACGTCGTACATGTCGCGCGCCCAGCGTTCTATTTCAGGACATCTGTGAAGGCCTGCATTATCGGCATCCGGTGTGAAATCCACCTCCTGCCTGCCGAATGCCAGACGGCACAACGTGTCATGTGACCCGCTGATGATGAAGTCCACGACGGTCCGCACGCGCGGGTTCTCCGGATACTTTGCGTTAGGGTCGCGGATGCCCCTCTGTGCAAGGTTCTCCCGGTAAATCTCCGGGATGCTTCTGCTCTTGTCTACGGCCTGAATGCGGCCGTCCCTGATCTCGAAGTTCAACTCCGTACGGGTGCGGTCGATGCGCCCGTTCCCGTTGGCGCTCTCCCAGCCCTTCTCGGTCCACCGGCGCTGATGCTCGTTGCTCTGCGCCGTGGTGAATCCCTTCTTCGCCTGGAAGTGCACCACCTGTTTCTGCGTTTCCATTTTCAGTCTTTTTTGTCGGTTTTCCCTCAGTTATCCGTGCCTCCAGCTTGCTGGGCAAACGGCACGTCTCCCTTTGCTCCGAAGGCAAAGGGGTATTAAGTTACCCCCTCCCCTCAGTTTGGGGCAGAACGGGCAAGCCCGCTGCCTGAAAAGGGAAGGTCTTCCCTGATTCTCCGGAGAGGTCCGGATCCTTCCGGAAAGACCGTTTCGGGGCCGGATTCCGGCCCTTCATGTCCCGGCCGGACCCGTGGCAAGCCGGAGGGCCCGGCGGAGCGTCAGGCGGCCTTTACGCTTAGGTACGGGAAGAAGACGCGGTAGTTGCGGCCTTCTTTTCGGAGTTCTATGACGCTGAGGTCACGGAGGGTCTCGAGGAAGATCTTAACGGTATGGCGGTGCCAACCCCACTCGCTGGCGAGGTGCGTCAGGGAAACGAGTATCGGGGAATACGGTTCCCAGTTCCGCCGGGAGACCTCGGCGGCCTGTCTCTCGATGAGGCTGTAGAAGGCGTCGTACTTGTAGTACTTTCCTTCCCTTTTCACGAAGAGGTAATCTGCCAGATGTTTCGGCAGGACGTGTGAGTATTCAGGACACTTCGGAGCATCCTTTCTGGACATATCTCTTTGCATGGCTTTGTTGTTTAATTATGGTTGGCCGTGCCGCTTCCGGAGAGGCATCTATGGGTCGGGGAATGCCGCAGCGCCAGGGCACGAAAGTGTCAGAAGTACATGTCTATTATCTCCTCGTCGCTCATCCCGTACAGGACATGATGCTTGTAGTCCTCCGCATGCCGGATGATCCGGCGCGAAGGGTAGAACATGGCCGAGGTCATCACAAGCGCCATCGACGCGCTGAGCGGGTAGAGCTCCGGAGTTACCATCGACAGCAGGAACAGTCCCAGCACCAGACCCTGGATGACACGGTCCTCATGAATCCAGTGGAGCATGGGATCCGTAAGACGGTATCTCAGCAGTAAAAGGCCGAGCAGAAGGCCGGGCACCTGCCAGAGGGTCGCGCCCTGAATGGCGAAGAAAGAGTAGTTGAACAGCACGACCGCCATGGAAAGAACGAGCATAAAGACCTTGCGGCACTTTGGCCTTGTGGACATGTTGATGCAGAAGGCGGCCATGCGCCTGCCTTTCCTTCTATAGAGGAATGGAGCGGTGAGAAGGATGACTGGGACGGTCAGCTGGAGTATAGCTATGATTGTGCTTGTCGTCATGATGGTTCAGGACATTTCAAGGGTTTCGACACGGATGATGACCTGCCGTTTCGTTCAGGCATGAAGGGGTTACCGGTTGCGGCACTACATGAAATCGGCTATGAGTGTCGAGTACCTCATCTCAGTGATGGTCCTGCCCGTCAGCTTGTGCCTCTCGAGATCGTCCTTCAGGTACTCGAGCATCACTTCGAGGGATTCGAAAATATGGACGTATATGGTCCTGACCATTCCGTCTGGGCCGGTCTGAGCGTTGAACTTGTACATCTGTCCTGACTGCGGGCTGGAGTAGGCGCAGCACTGGTGGCCGGGACTCCTCCCCTCCTCCTTCACGACATGATAGAGGACGCTGAGGTTCATCCCGTCCTCCATCCGGTTGAGCATTTCCAGGACCGGGACGGCGGTCTCCAGGGAGTAGGTCAGCAGGGCGTAGTCCCCGTAGTCCTCGATGCTGTCGAGTCTTTCCGGACATATGATGCCGGGCAGCTGCATCGGTGTAAGCGAGCGGAATCTGTCAATCTCGAAATGGTTCATGATATGGTCTGTCTTATGGTTCAAAGCATTTAATGGAATGGTACTACATTTCTCCCTTATAATCTGACGTTTCCGTGAAGTGAAAGGTACTTCGGTATCTCCCTCATTCTACTGGTTAATAATTGAACTGCAGGCCACCCTGTCCTCCTTTGATCCGGGGACGGAGTCTTGATCCGCTAAAAGAAACAGTCCAGTCCGAATTGGACTGCTGTACTGGACTTAATATATTGCTTATCAATTTATTAAGCCGATGCAAAGTTAGCAATTCGTCCTTAATTCCAAAGAGTTTCGGGCTATTTTTTTACATACAATCGGCTTTGGTGTACAATTCCTTCCTGACGGCCGCTGCGGCCAAGGGGAAGAGCCTCAGATAATTTTGTCTACATTCTTCCCTCAAGTACCATTTGATTTGTCGACATTTTGTCGTAAATTAGCGGACACTTACACCGAAACGTTATGGCAAAGACCGGTTATCTTTTCCTCTCCAGGAACTTCTCCACACGCGAGGAAGACCTCGCCTGGATGAAGGAGTTCGGATGCGTGACCGTCATCGAGGAGGACGGGGCGCAGGAGAAGCTCCGCCCCTTGTGGCGTCACCTGCTCACCGACCTCGTCAGGGGTGACGAGCTCGTCGTGAGCAAGCTCAGCAACGCCCTTCGCGGCATACGCGAGCTGGGAGCGTTCCTTGAGATGTGCCGGGTGATGGACATCCGCATCATAAGCATCCACGACGGGATCGACTCGAAGGGGGAACTCTTCCCCGCCACCTCCGTGGGGGATGTCCTCGCCACCATCGGACGGCTGTCCGCGGAGACCACGTCCCTGAGACGCTCGGAGGCGAGGATTCAGCGTATGAGGAAAAAGGAGTTCGTCCCGCCGAAGACCAGGCTCAGGCTTGACAAGGAGAAGATGATTGCGGGGATGTACCTGGCCGGGCACCAGATCGACGATATCTGGAGGGAAAGCGGATACAGGAGCCGCACGAGCGTTTTTCGCGTTCTGAAACGTGCGGGTGTTGAGCTGAACCGCAAACCCACTTCGGGCGTAAGGCGTGAATCAAATGGAAACGAATAAACGGACAATGGATATGACACTATTGGAAGCAATCGAGGCGAGACACTCGGTAAGAAAGTATAAGGAGGATCCCATTCCTGAGGACATCCTCTCCATCATTCGGGAGAAGGTGGACGAGGTCAACAGGGAGGCGGGGCTGCATGTCCAGCTGGTGACGGAAGAGCCGAAGGCGTTCAGCGGCGTGCTGGCCTACGGGTCCTTCTCCGGGGTGAGGAACTATTTCGTGATGGCCGGTCCGAAATCCGACGACCTCGACGAGAAGATCGGTTACTACGGGGAACGGCTGGTCCTGCTGGCGCAGACCCTCGGGCTCAATACCTGCTGGGCAGGCGTTAGCTACAGCAAGATCCCCGGCACCTATGAACTGGAAAAGGATGAGAAGATCGGCTGTTATATCGCGCTCGGGTATGGCCAGACCCAGGGCTCCGGCCATAAGGTTAAGGTTGTCCGTGACATCAGCAACGCCAGCGACATCACACCGAAGTGGTTCAACAAGGGCGTCGATGCGGCTCTGCTCGCCCCGACCGCCGTCAACCAGCAGAAGTTCTTCCTGGAGTACCTCGGGTTCAAGGACTACAGCAAGCTCCCCAAGGTCGCGGCAAAGCCCGTCTTCTCGATGATCGGCTACAGCAGGATGGACCTCGGCATCGTCAAGTATCATTTCGAGATTGGTGCCGGGAAGGAGAATTTCGAATGGGCGTGATATGGAGCTGCTCGTTCTTACAGAGGAGTTTACCGTCTGCAAAGTGAAGGATTACTCTAAGGTCGACTTGAGTCAGCCTTTCGTCTTCACTGGTTCCACGGATGAGGAGAAATCACTTGTCTGCCCCACCCGCCTGGTCCCCGCCGAAACGACAGAACGTTCCGACGGATGGAGGGCCTTCAGGATAGAGGGCGTGCTGGATTTCTCCCTCGTCGGTATTATCTCACAGATTTCCTCGATCCTCACAGATAACGGCATCGGCCTGTTCGCAGTCTCGACGTTCAATACCGACTATGTTTTGATTAAGAAGGAGGGGGTTGAAAGGGCTCTTCAGTTGCTCTCCTTCAACGGCTACGGCATCAAATACTCAGATTGATTATGAAAGATTTCACCATACGGTCGGCCAGACCCGACGAGGCGGGCCTCGTCCTGGATTTCATCAGGAGGCTCGCTGTTTATGAGAAGTGCGAAGGCGATGTCGTAGCGGACAAAGACACCATCTACCAGTCCCTTTTTGTAGAGCGCTCAGCCGAAGTCGTTTTCGCTGAGGAGGACGGAGTGCCCGTCGGCTTTGCCTTGTTCTTCCATAACTTCTCCACTTTTGTGGGAAGGAAAGGAATGTATCTGGAGGACTTGTTCATCCTTCCCGAGAAGCGCGGTCTGGGCTACGGCAAGGCTCTCCTGAAATACGTGGCGAAACTCGCGGTGGAGCGGAACTGCGGCCGGATGGAATGGATTTGCCTTGACTGGAACGAGTCCGCATTGTCCGTCTACCGTTCCATCGGCGCCGCTCCCCTGTCCGACTGGACGGTCCAGCGGCTGGATGAAAAATCTATGAAACAATTCGCAGAATCATAAAACAGATACGATATGAAGCTTGCAGAAGCATTGAACCAAAGGGCGGACCTGCAGAAGCGGATAGCCCAGTTAAGGGAGAGACTCTCCAATAACGTCAAGGTGCAGGAGGGCGACCAGCCCGCTGAGACTCCCGATGATCTCTTCAAGGAGTTGGAAGGCTCCCTTAAGCAGTTGAAGGATTTGATTGTCAGCATCAACAGGACCAACCAGGAGACCGTCTGGGAGGGAAAGACCCTGACGGAGATGATTGCTGAGAAGGACGTGCTGTCGATGCACCTGGGAGCCCTCAGGGCCACGCTTGAAGCGGCCAACGTCCGCAGCGACCGATTCTCCCGCAACGAGATCAAGTTCGTCCGCACAGTCGACGTGAACGCACTCCAGAAGAAGGTTGATGACCTTTCCAAGGAACTGCGTGAACTGGATTCCAGGCTGCAGCAGGCGAACTGGATGACGGATATGAAGTAAAGAGCCGAGGCAGGGCGGGCACACCTCCGGACGGGAGGTTAAATCGTCCACTCCATTGATCGGGAAACGGAGCCGTTCCCAAACCGGAACCGACAGGCTCAGCATCTCGTACAGACGCACATTTTACGGCGCACAACTTACCACCGCGTGCCGGCTGCCTGGGCGACCTCCCCTTCGGGGGAGGTTTTTTCATTGACCAAAGGAATCTATTTCTTATCTTTGAAAAGAAAACACAAATACCCATGTCAAAGTTCGAATACGTCCCGCTGCACCTTCCCAAGCCCCTCGTCGAAGAGATGGAGATATGGCGTCAGGCTTACTGTGCGGCTTATAACAGGACCTTGTCATACGGTGAGATGATCCGCGGTATGATCGACTGCCTTTCAGAGACCGAGCCAGCTGTAGTCGACGAGATGAGTGCGATACTGGACAGGAATCCGGAATTGGAAAAGAAGATGTACGTCTATCGCAGCAAACCGGGTGAAGATGCAGAATCCGAATAACAGCACTGTAATGAAGAATACTATCACTGAAGAAGGAAAATGGAAGGTGCTCTCTTCGAGGTACCTCTTCCGGCGTCCCTGGCTGACGGCGCGAAGGGATGTCGTCCAGCTTCCCGACGGGCGGGTCAATAACGAATACTATGTCGTGGAGTATCCCGACTGGGTTAACGTCATAGCCCTCACGACCGACGGTCTGATGATCCTCGAACGTCAGTACCGCCACGGCCTTGGCAAGACCTGCTACGAGATTCCCTGTGGAGTCATCGAAAAGGGAGAGGCCCCGCTGGAGGCAGCCAAACGTGAGCTGCTGGAGGAGACCGGCTATGCCGGAGGGCAGTGGTTCGACTGGATGACCCTTTCCCCCAACTCAAGCGCCAACACGAACCTCGTTCACTGCTTCCTGGCCACCGGGGTAGAGAAAGTCTCCGGACAGAATCTCGACCCTACGGAGGATATCGAAGTGTCTCTCCAGTCCCCCGATTTCGTCCGGAAGCTGCTGGTGGACAACCAGATCCTCCAGGCCATGATGGCGGCTCCCCTTTGGAAGTACTTTTACCAGAAAGTAAGGTAATGCTGTTCAGCCATACCCGAAGGCCGGGATTCTGGTTCGGCCTCATCGACTTCTGCACGGCCGGTCTTTTCTTCCTGTTCTATATGCCGCTCAGCGGATTGCAGGACGAGTTGGACTATATCGTGGGACGCAGGACCCAACGATACTGGGTGGCCTATCTCCTGGGCATCCCAACCCTGTTCATCTATCCTCTGGTCTGGATGGCGAGAATAGCGGAAGAGCTGAAAGCCAAGGCCGTCGGGATGGGCATCGAGGGGCCCTACACCTCCTGGTGGCACATGTTCGGATGGAATGTCTTCGGCCTCCCGCTGATGGGGCCTGCGGTCGCCACCTGGCGCTTCTTCGACAC
>JBGVAE010000099.1:0-6710 GCA_045224215.1 Candidatus Cryptobacteroides sp.
CTCCTTAGTGAACCGTTCGGGGCTCGAACCCGAGACCCCAACATTAAAAGTGTTGTGCTCTACCAACTGAGCTAACGATTCTTTCCAATCGTTCGGTTTATCTCCGAATCGGGATTGCAAAGGTAGAGAGTTTGGATGAAAAAACAAAATATTTACGAAGAAATTTTGCCCAAATATCAAAATTCCGTGAGTTCCTTCAGGAATATGGGGCCTGAAGATTCCACCCATTCCTTGAAACCGGAAGCCGGAACGAATTCTTCCTCTGCGAATTGCAGGAGCTTGTCCAGGTCGAAATGGTCGGAAGTACAGGCTGGACGGATTCCTCCGGGCCAGCATTCGCAGGCATCGTAGGCGTTGCATTTCTGCTCAACATGGGACGGAACCATCAGAAGGGGCTTTCCCAGGTAAATAGCTTCGCAGATCGATTCGAAGCCTGCGGTGGAAGCATAAGCCCTGCAACCAGCCATATTCTCCAGGAACTCCTTGTCATTGAGATAGTGGAAGGAAAGATTTTCGTCGATCACTTTCACCGGAGCCTCGTCAGCGCGATCCCAGAAGAAATGAAGTGGTATTCCGGGATGCTTCGAATGCCATTCCAATACATCCTTGGAAAAACCGGAGTTGAGAAGATAGCCATGGATATAATCTCCCGGGACGGGATTCATGGAAAGGACTTCCCGCCTAAGGAGCGGAGGAACTACATGGAGTTTCCCGTCATCTTTCATCTCCCTGAAACTCAAGGCCAGGATCCTGGATGCACGGAAAGCAACGGCCTCCGAAAACATATTCAATGCAACATGCCCCTCATAACCGAATGTAGGGAAAGAAAAATCCTTGTGAGTGAAGAGGAACTGGTGGCCAACGCACACCAAGGGAGCGTCGATCCTGCTCAGATGGAAGGCATTGGTGCCGATCATGTCATAGAAATTGACAACCACGTCCGGCCTTATGTCTTTCAGCCGCTTCACTATCTTCCTGACGGAAGGCAGATATGCGGAAAGGTTGAAGAAGTTGTACAATCCCGTCTTGGCGTAATCGGCTTTGCGGTTGTTGGAGGAAGGAACGAAATTGACGCTTTCGAATTGTTCGACTGGAGACTTCACTCCTTCTGCAAAGAAGGACGGAAGCTTACGGGAAGGACTCTTCCCGACCAGCATGAGAGAAACCTCATGTCCTGCCTCCTGGAGCAGACGCTCCATTGTCATGGCTTGGGTCAGGTGTCCCCTGCCCTCTCCCTGGATTATGAATACGTATCGCATTCTTATTCGGTAGCCAAATTATTGTATTCCAGCAGTTTCCAATTACCCTCAAAGTCCTGGGCCAGGGCGGTGAGTGACTCCACCCAGTCTCCGCAGTTGAGGTAGCGGATCCCGTGCTTGAGGATCTTGTCCTCCGGATGATGGATATGTCCGCAGATTATCCCGTCGCATTTCTTGGCCCTTGCGAAATCCGCCAGGTCGGATTCGAATCCTGAAATGTAGTTGACAGCCTTCTTCACCTGGTGTTTCAGAACCTTCGAAAAGGAATATTTTTCCTTGCCTAGGCGTTCCCTGGACCTATTCCACCTGTTGTTGAATTTCAGGAGAAGGTTATAAGCAACGTCACCCAACTTGGAGAGCCATCTGAACTGAGCCGTAATACTGTCGAAGGCGTGGCCGTGGATCACCACGAAACGCTTGCCGAAGTCCTGGATCAGATATTCACTCGAGAAAGATATGTTGAACAACTGGCAAGGGATGATATTGTCCAGGAAGTCATCATGGTTGCCCGTGACATAGACCACTTCTGTCTGGTCCCTTTCCATCATCTTCATGATGACGCTGAAGAAAGCAGATTCCTGCACTGTCCATTTGTCGTCGATCTTCTTCAGCTGCCAGCCGTCGATTATGTCACCGGCCAGGATCAGCCTTTCGCAGGAGATGCCGTTCAGGAACCTTGCCGCCTCACCTACCTTGGAGAAACGGGCTCCCATATGGACATCGGACATTACGACAGTCTTATACCGCTCCCGCTCCATATTCCTTTATCTTCTGCTCGTCTTCAAGCGGGCAGACAAGGACATTGCCGTCCTTGACGGCCACGATATAGTCCTTCAAGCCCGCCACAACGACGGTCTTCGTCCCTTCTGCATGGACGATGCAACCCTCGCATCCGAATACACGGATATCACGGCCGATCACCTTGTTGTCCCCTTCCAGGGCCTGGGCGGCTCCTCCGTCCGGAAGTGGGTCATCCTCCGGCATTGGAATATGCATCTTTATGGAGCTGTAACTGCCGAGGTCAGACCAGCCATAGTCTCCGGCTATCACGTATATATCCGGAGATTTTTCCATTACCGCATAATCGATGGAAATTTTCTCGCACGTCGGGAACAGCTCATTGAGGGTTTCCTCCTCTTTCCAAGTCCCGAACGAAGCTGCTATCCTGTCCATCACCCCTGCAATCTGAGGGGCGTAACTCCCCATCTGGGAGATGATGGTCCTGACATTCCATACGAATATTCCGGCGTTCCAGAAATAATTGCCGGCTTTCAGGTACTCTTCCGCCGTAGGAAGGTCAGGCTTTTCCTTGAACTCGCGGACCTTGACAACTTGTCCAGGGACTTTCTCTTCGGCACAGATGTAGCCATAGCCGGTCTCAGGACGCGAAGGCTCGATCCCGACGGTCACGATGCGGTTGCTTCCTTCAGTGAAATTCAGGGCCTTGCGTATCGCGGCCGCGAATGTCTGGACATTGATGACAAGGGCATCCGCCGGGGTGACGACTATATTGGCATCCGGGCTCTCGGAGGAGATCTTCCAGCAAGCATAGGCAATGCACGGAGCCGTGTTCCTTGGCTCAGGCTCCGCCAGGATGTGGCTTTCCGGGATGTCAGGGAGTTGTTCCTTGACGATATCAACGTATTTCGCCGATGTCACCACCCAGAAATTCTGCTTGTTGCAAACCGGCAGGAATCTCTCCACCGTCATCTGGATCAGGGATTTGCCAATGCCAAGCAGGTCTATGAACTGCTTAGGTTTCGAAGGAGTACTCACAGGCCATAACCTGCTTCCGATGCCTCCAGCCATTATCACCACGTGTGTTTCCATATATTTATGCGGTCTTATCATTTGTAAAAATAGAAAAAAAACATGCGATAAGCGATAGTTTTTTTGTATTTTAGCAAAGGTATACTACAAATAACCCTATCATCAATTATTCAATATTATGAAAAAGTACATCGCAGAATGCATCGGAACCTTTGTTCTGACATTCCTGGGCTGCGCGACGGCAATGTTCGTCGGCTGCGGCACGACTGCAGGTTTGTTCGCTACGGCTGCAGCCTTCGGTCTCTCTGTGATTGCCATGGCCTACACCATCGGCGGTATCTCAGGTTGCCACATCAATCCTGCAATCACCCTTGGAGTCGCTCTCTCGGGCAGGATGAGCTGGAAGGATGCCTGCGGCTATTGGATCGGCCAGATCATCGGTGCCCTTGTCGCCGGTGCTCTCCTTCTCCTCTTTGCCAAGGTAATGACCCCATCCGTCGCTTTCCAGGGTGCTAACCCTGCAGGACTCGGCTGCAACGGTGTAGCAGGTGCCGGCGGAGCAGGTGGAGCCTTCCTCGTTGAGGTAGTAGCTACCTTCCTGTTCGTCCTCGTAGTCCTCGGAACCACCGACAGCAAAGTTGGAGCCGGCAATTTCGCTGGCCTCGCCATCGGTCTCTCCCTGATCCTCATCCACCTCGTCTGCATCAACCTGACCGGAACTTCAGTCAACCCTGCTCGTTCCATCGGACCAGCAGTCTTCGCAGGAGGACAGGCACTCAAGGACCTTTGGGTATTCATTGTTGCTCCTCTTGTGGGTGGCGCACTCAGCGCTGTCGTATGGAGCGCAATCGCCCCGAAGGCAGAATAACAGCATCTGCTGAACTACAAAAAGAGAGACTTGATCGCCCAAGTCTCTCTTTTTTTTATATTACGGCGGCTTAGAGGTTGAATCTCTTTGCCTGCTCGCTGATCAGCTCTGTGTCATTGAAATAATCAATCCTCATTGATTTCTTTACGTCGTCAAGGGTCTTGGCAGCGACTTCCTCTGCAGCAATTGAGCCTTTCCTCAAGATGTCATAGACTGCAGGGATGTCTTTCTCATATTCCTTCCTGCGAGCCCTGATCGGCTCCAATTCGGCATTCAGGATCTTCTCCAGGAACTTCTTGCACTTGACATCACCAAGACCTCCTTTGCGGTAGTGGTTCTTCAATTCGTCAAGATTGGCATAATCAGGCCAGAAGAGGCCGAAATGCTCGTCGCGGCAGAATGCGTCAAGATAAGTGAACACGGCATTTCCTTCGATGTGGCCAGGATCGCTGACGTTGATGTGGAGAGGATCCGTGTACATGGACATGACCTTCTTGTGCATCTCTTCCGCTGTTTCCGAAAGGTAGATGCAGTTACCCAGCGACTTGCTCATCTTTGCCTTTCCGTCGGTACCTGGGAGCCTGAGGCAGGCCTCGTTAGATGGGAGGACAGCCTTCGGCTCGACGAGGGTTTCTCCGTAGATCCTGTTGAAACTTCTGACGATTTCCACTGTCTGCTCTATCATCGGCTTCTGGTCTTCTCCGACAGGGACATCGGTTGCCTTGAATGCGGTGATGTCAGCAGCCTGGGAGATAGGATAACAGAAGAATCCGACCGGGAGGCCGCTTCCGAATGCCTGCTCCTCCCCTTCCGCGGAGAATCCTCTCATCTGGATTTCAGTCTTCACCGTAGGGTTCCTCTGGAGCCTTGCCACAGTGACGAGATTCATGTAATAGAAAGTAAGCTCGGTAAGCTCCGGAATCTGGCTTTGGATGAAGAGGGTAACCTTATCCGGATCAAGGCCGACTGAAAGGTAGTCGAGCGCTACCTCGATGATGTTCTGGCGGACTTTCTCCGGATTGTCGAAATTATCGGTAAGCGCCTGTGCGTCAGCGATAAAAACAAACATCTTCTCGTAGTCACCTGCATTCTGGATAGCGACGCGGTTCCTCAGGGATCCGACGTAATGTCCGATGTGGAGACGACCCGTAGGGCGGTCGCCGGTAAGTATGATCTTTTTTGGCATATTCTTTATTTGATGAGGTTCAAGAATTCGTTTCTGGTGCGGGATGAACTCAGGAATATTCCTGAAAAAGCCGAAGTCGTTGTGATTGCGTTGGACTTCTGGACTCCGCGGAGCGACATGCAGGTGTGCATGGCCTCGATTACGACAGCCACTCCGAGAGGATGCAGCGCTTCGACGATGCAGTCCCTGATCTGGACTGTCAGTCTCTCCTGGACCTGGAGCCTGCGGGCATAGGTTTCCACAATCCGGGCAATCTTGCTCAGGCCGGTGATCTTTCCGTCAGGAATATATGCCACGTGGCATTTGCCGATGAAAGGGAGCATATGGTGCTCGCACATCGAATAAAGTTCGATGTCCTTGACAAGGACCATCTGCTGGTACTTTTCATCGAAAATGGCAGACTGGATGATCTTCCCGCCATTCTGTCCGTATCCCTGCGTCAGGAACTGCAAAGACTTAGCAACCCTCTCCGGCGTCTTGAGGAGCCCTTCCCTATCAGGATCCTCTCCCAGAAGCGCGAGGATTTCACGTACCCGTGCAGAAATCTCCCGGGTCACATTCTCGTCGTATTGTTCAATCTTTTCGTAAGGCATCTTTGGTATAGTTGTTGCTCGCGACATACGCGGCATGCAAATTTAGCCAAAAAACGACTAATGTCACGATTTTTTGTATATCTTTGCGCAAAATAAGGGAAGCTCACCGCTTTTAATACGTTAATTAACTGAATATTAATACTTTAAATACGATTCGATATGTATTGGACTCTTGAATTGGCCAGCAGCCTGGACGATGCTCCATGGCCGGCAACGAAGGAAGAACTCATTGACTATGCAAATCGTTCCGGAGCTCCGGAGGAAGTGATCGAGAATCTGACAGAACTTGAAGAAGACGGCGAGATCTACGAATCCATCGAAGACATCTGGCCAGACTACCCAACAAAAGAAGACTTCTTCTTCAACGAGGAAGAATATTGATTTGATAATATATTGAAAATCAATAAATTACAAAACTGCCAAGGATGATTCCTTGGCAGTTTTTGGTTTTTCAGCCACTTTGGGACTATCCCTGAAAGAAAAGGAATAGTTGGTGGGGAAATATTACTATCTTTGCGAATAACAACCATTTATTATTGTAATGCACAAGTTAGTCCCTTCATTTATTCTATTATTACTGTCCTCTGTGATGGCATTTGGTCAGTATGCAAATACCACAAATGTTGATGTAACTTCTACAAAGGAATACAAGACGGCCAAGACAACTTTTTACGGTGGTATTATAACTGCCAGTGTCGGTGCTGTTGCTTGGCTTGGTGGTAATGTCGTTTGTATGATTGAACAAAATAAATATACTAACAGCCATTCAACAACTGGGACAGTAGAAGAAATCTACAACTTGAATCAAGAAGCCAAACAGCAACCTGCATATAAAACAGGACAAGGATTTGAGATTGGTGGTTTTGTGACTATGCTTGCTGGTGCAGGTATTGCTTGGTTCGGTGGTAGCAGAATGAAGAAAATAAAAAATGCTGCTGGGCAAACCGTAGCCACAATTGGATATGCTCCAACTGAAAATGGAATAGCAATAGCAATGAGGTTTTAATCTTTATGTTTTATCGACTATGAAATCA
>JBGVAE010000100.1:0-18789 GCA_045224215.1 Candidatus Cryptobacteroides sp.
TCCTGCCAGCGGGCTGCCAGATCGCAGAGCTTGTGCCCGCTGAATCCCCTGTTGAAGAAACTGTAGCCGGATCTCGGACGCTTGCTCTGGAAATCAGAAGCAATCAGCATCACGTAGCTGTGGCCGTAAATATGGTTCATGTCGGTCTGGCTGCGTTCGGCTGAGGTCTTCTTGTAATTGTACACGTTACCCCAGTTGCCATCGGTGATGGAATCGCCGATGAATACGACACGCTTGCCTCCGGCCTGAAGGGTAGGCAACGATAGTGCAAGCATGACAGAAGCCAGCAATATCCCCAAAAAACGTGAATTAGACATAAGACTATGGAAATCAGGAGACTCCTATCTTGAGTCCATTTGAAAGGGAAAGCACCGTGTCCATGACGGAAGGATAATCCTTTTGCCTCATTTTGAGGAAAATACTTGCCTCCGAGTCTGAAAGGGTGAAACGTTCTACGACCGCCCCGGCATCCTTCAGTTTATTCAAGATATCCAAAAGTTCCTCATTGGTCACAGGATAAACAGTCACCGTGCATTCCCGGTCCCCATATTTACGGGTCACGAAGTGCATGGTTTCAAGCACGAATATGGTCATCAGCGTCGCCGCAATAGCCACGGAATACATAGCCGCTCCACAGCTAAGTCCGATGGCAGCTGCAACCCAGAGCCCTGCAGCAGTGGTCACTCCCCTGATTGCATTTTTCTGGAATATGATCACACCGGCTCCGATGAAACCGATGCCGGAAACCACCTGGGCCGCAACCCTGGCAGCATCATAGCGGCCGGTGAAGGCGAACTGCGAGATAATCATAAAAAGGGCGCTGCCCAGGGCAACGACGAAATGGGTCCTGACTCCGGCCTCCTTGGCCCGGAATTCACGCTCGAAACCAATAAGGCCGCCAAGCAGCCCGGCAATGAAAATCCTGAGGATGAAGTTCCATTCAATATTCATAGCATCGATGGATTAAAAAAGTCCAGGGGTAATGTTAAGCCACTTAAGTACAGTTTCTCCGAAAATAAGGATCAGGAACCATGAGAAGGTCATCATGGTGATTCCATATTTGAAAGCATCGGTCATGCTGTACTGGTTGGTGTTGTAGAGAAGGGCTGCCGGCTTGCTGTTGAACGGCAGCACATAGCAATGCTCGATGAGCATGGCTACCGGCAGCGAGAGGCTCATCGGCGGGAAACCGAAGCGCTTCTCGACGCCAAGTGCGATAGGAACGAAAACCATCGTCCTGATGGTCTTGGACTGGAACACCAGGCCGGAATACATCATCAGGAAGGTCAGGATGACATACAGCACCCAGAACGGAGTGTCGGACGTGATTCCCATCGCGTTGAAGGCTGCATTGACCATGGTGTTCGGGAGGTCGGTGGCATTGAGTCCGCTTCCGAGGACGTATGCGCCGGCGCTGAAGAGCATCAGGTGCCAAGGGATGTCCACGTCGTTCCACTTGACTACACCGATCCCAGGCAGCAAGGCCAGGATGGCGCCCAGCAAGGCGACTATGGTCTCGTCGATATTGTGGAAGGTGCCCTTGGTGACCCATAGGAATAGGACGATGCAGAATATTCCTACAGCCCTCCATTCCTGTGAAGTCATCTTCCCCATTGCTGCAAGTTCATCCTTGAGCCTGTCGATGCCACCATCTAGCTGCGGAACCTGCTCTTCCTTCTTCATAGGAAAGAAGACATACATTCCGAGCAGTAGGCCCACGACCAGGATAATCACGCTCATCGGGCCAACTGCAACCAGCCATTCCTTATAACCGAAATCGCAGCTGCCCACGAAGCCTGCTATAAGGGATATAGCAAGCAGGTGCGCTCCACTTCCGGTATAGAAGGCATTAGCGCCGATATTCACTTGGAACAAGTTCTGGATCACGAGGTTGCGGCCAAAGTTGTTGCGGTGGCCGTCAGAGGCTCCGTAGATGGCGCAGATCACCATGAATATCGGGAGCATGATGGTGGCCTTGACCGTAGTGGCCGAGATGAAGGCGGAAAGGACAAGGTTGATCAGGAGGAAACTCCAGAGCACACCCTTGGCGCTCTTTCCGAACTTTATGACGAATGCAAGGGCAAACCGTTTGGCGAACTGGGTCTTGACCAGCATAGATGCCAGGACGAAGGACAGGATGTTCAGCCACATCACCGGATGTCCGAGCTGTGCAAGGGCCTCCTTCTGAGTAGTCACATTCAGCAAAACGGTAGCCAGGATCAGCAGGAGCGAGGTCAGGTAGTTCGGCAGCGCCTCCGTCATCCACAGGATGAGACTGGCCACGAATATGGCCAGCATCGCGTAGTTGGCACGGATGAATCCCGCCTCCCCCAGCACGCCGAAGCGTTTCTGCGCCGCGGCGGCCAGGGTATCGGGACTGAGATTGTCGATAAAACCGATATGGCAGAACCAGCAGATCCAGACGAAGGCGATGATCGCAAGCGGACCGCCCAGACGGGCCATCCAGACCTCGAACTTCGATTTCTGCATCTTCGGCAGTTTCTCTACCTTGTAATTGTTCATGTCAAGCGGATCGAAAACCGCCTTGTTCTGTTCTGCCATAATGATATACTATTTCCAGTTCTTGTAAGGGTTCTTCATCAACATGGAGTTGAAGTACTTAGGGTCGCCGGTGACCTCTTCGCCAAGCCATTCAGGCTTGTCGAAAGGTTCGTTCTCGTCTGCAAGCTCCACTTCGGCGACGGTAAGGCCGTCGTTGTCTCCGTAGAACTCATCGACTTCCCAAGTGTGTACTCCGTCCGTATTCTTGACTAGATACCTCGTCTTGTCGATGACTCCCGGCTCTGCCAGGTCGAGGAGGGCCTTGACCTCGTCCACCGGGATTTCCTTCTCCCACTCGAAGCGGGAAGCTCCGGAGGCATTGCCGATGCCCTTGACGGTGATGAATCCCTTGTCTCCCTTTACACGGATGCGTACCGTGCGCTCAGGGACACTGCTCAGATAACCTTGGGTTATGCGGGTAGCCTTGAAGGCGTCGGCCTTGAAGTCGCCCTTCACCAAGAATTTCTTTTCTATTTCCTGTGCCATGGCTTATTCGTTAGCAAGAGGTTTGTCAATCATACCGATCACGCGCTTGATGGCCTGGAGGTAGTTGATATTCTCGACTCCTTCCAGTCCGACATCGGCGATGGTCTTCTTAATATCTTCGATTTCAGTGGATTCGGAATTTATAGTCACGACCTTGGCTCCGTTGATGAGCACGTTGCCCACTTCGCAGATGGTGTCGTTGACCATGTAGCCGAAGCGCTGCTTGTGAACGCGGACTGCTGCCAGGTCAGGATTGGCCTTGACCATTGCGATGAATTCCTCGTAGGTGTAAGTGTCCTTCGTGAGAGCAGGCATCTCAACCATGAACGCAGGGAAGACCTCCTTCTCCAGCACTTCGCGGGAAATAGGGAACTCGCCTTTCATCAGAGGGTTCCACTGCTCGAGGCCGTCGACCGTCTGGACATAGGTCTTGATGTCCATCTTCCCGTTACGGATCTTGGTGTTGTTGATGTCGTTCTTGGCGGAGATGATGTAGATCTCGTCGCTCTCCCTTTCCCAAACCTTCTCAGGAACAGGAACGGAAAGACGTGCCATTCTCTTGTGTGCTTCACAGAAGTTCTGACCGAAGCTGCGGAATTCGAAACGAGGCTTGCTCTGCTCGCCGATTTTAAGTTCTGCCATATTGATTAATCTATTTTAAAATCAGTTCTTTACATAATCATCATCGGTTGCGGTAGTAGAGTTGGCTGCACCTGGAGTGAAGGAGTCGGTACGCATCCACTTGCCGGTTCCGTCAGGGACGCGGCTCCATGAGCCTGAATAATTGGTGATGGATACTCCCCAGTTGCCGGCGTCGTCCTTGTCGCCGCGTTGGAATGCATCGATCTGTTTGCCCTTGTTGTCGAACAGCTGGATATATACGCTCTTCTTTGCGGAGAAGCCGCTGGAGAATCCCCTAGGGGTTGTTCCCTTGGCACCGATGATAGCGAAGAATCCCTTTGCAGGAACGACCTCGCCGTCGATTCCTGTCCAGCAGGTGCCCTCATCCTTGCTGATGGTCACGCCCGTAAGCTTGATCGGATAGTCGCTGGCGTTGTAGAGTTCGAAGAACTTCTCCTCGTCAGCACCGGCACCATATACCTCGTTGAGCTTGAGTTTGCTCCAGTCGGTGGCAGGGTCGCCTACCTTGAATGAATATTTGTCTGAAGTCGTGACGAATCCGGCTTCGTTCTCTACAGACACCGTGAAGGAAACTTCAGTTCCGTCAGGCATCGCAGGGATGGTGGCGCTGAACGTGTTCCCGCTTCCGGTCATATCGGCGGAAGTGCCGTTGTAATTGAGAGTTGCCTTCGTCACTTTTTGCAGTCCTGTCACGGTGGCGGTCACAGTGACCGGTGAGATGGAGGTAGGAGCCTCTGGACTGAATACGACTTTCTCTATGGTTGAAGGGCCTTTGTAGACTTCGTCTTTAACGCATCCTGCGAAAGCAAGGACGGCGGCCAATGAAACTAAGAATATCTTTTTCATAATCATTTTATTTTAGAAGTCAATCTCGAAACGGACGGCTACCATGTGGTAATCCACACCGGCCTTGCCGGCAGGGGTGACTACCTTGGTGAAATCCTTGACAGGAGCACCGGAGGCATCCTTGCCTACGTTCAGCTTGCCCTTTCCGTTCGCATAACGGTCGTTGTTGTTGTACTGGTAGTTGAAAACCAGCTTCACGTTGTCATTGACATACCAGTTGATTCCGAAAGTATACGCCTCGGCTGCACCGCCGAATACGCCTCCGTTGTTGAGGTCGCAGTTCTCGTAACGGGCGCAGAGCTCGACATCTCCGTATTTGCTGCTTCCGCGATCGACCTTGGTGTACTTGCCGCCACGGGAGTCATACTGCTGGCGACCTCCAAAGAGCAGATAGCCTGCCTGTGCATACCAACCCTTGAAATTCTTGGTTGCAGGATCCGCTGCATCGCTCTTGAAGTGGACGTTGTCGCCGATGTAGGCAGCCTCGTAACGGAGTCCGTTCCAGTGTCCTGCAAGCTCTACCGTCCAGAGATTGTTGTGATCATAGCCTGGGAGATTGTTAGTATCCAGATACTTCTTGCGGTTGATGCTGGTGGAGTTGCGGCTGCTTGCGCGGTAGGTTCCCCATTCACCGGTTGCGAGGTCGGTGGTAGTGGTCCTGTATGAATATGCAGCACCGATGTGGAGGCTTGCATTGTCCAGCTTGTAGAGAGGACGGAATACGACCTTGGTGGTGATGGAGTAGCCCGAATTGCGGCCGAAGTCCTTGTTGTTGTCAGCTACGTTCGTCCACTCTTCACTTCCTGCGACTACCTGGCTGAATGCTCCTGCAGACACCCACAGCCAATCCTTGGCATACTTCGCATTGATACCGAGATGGCGGGAAGGAGTCAATGCAGAGCAGACCATAGGACGCTCCATGAACTGGAGATAACGGGACGTGGTGTTGCGCTGGATGGAGAAGTTCTCCTTGAAGTTACCGACCTGGAGATCGGTATTGGCGATTCCGGTGTAACGCACGATGGCATCCTTGAGCTCGGCCAGACCGTTTGCAAGGTCCATGTCGAATTCTCCGTACCAGTCGTCGTTGATCTGTCCCTTGACGGCGAAACGGGCACGGCGGATGCTGGTGCCGTTACCGATAGCATCGGCATAGTCCGGGGCTCCGAAGAATACTGCTCCGTCAGCCTGGGCACGGACATCGAACCAGAATTTGTAACCGCTCTTCGGCGATTCCAGTACCAGGATTCCGTCCTGCGCTTCGACATCCAGGACATCGGATTCGACGGCCACACCGTACTGATTGTACTTGACCGTCTTCTTCTGGGCATTCACTGCACCTACTGTGAGCAGTGACAGCGCCATGATTAAGAGGATTTTACGCATAATTAATAATTAAAGTGTTGATTAAATGGATTTTATGATTTTTATCAAGTTGTCGCTCCGCTGCAGTCCAAGTTTCGCCCGCAGGCGGGAGCGGTTTATTTCGACACTCTTTGGAGTGATATTCATCAAGGACGCTATGTATTTGCTGGAGAAACCCTGGCGCAGCAGGTTGGCGAGTTTCCTCTCCCCTTCCGTCAGATTCGGGAACATGCTCTTAAGCCGCATGTTGAAATCCTCGTTCAGCACTTCGCTCCGTGCATAGAAATCATTCATCTCCCGGGTGAAATACATCCTCTCGCGCAGCGCACCGAGCAATGAGTCCATCGCATCGTCCTTTCCCTCGCCGTCTTCCATCGCACGGACCTCGGCAAGGTCATCATATATTTTTTCCATGAACTCTTTCTGGTCACTTACGCCCACTGCGAAATCGACCAGTTCCTTGCGCTTCTCATCCAGTTTGTTCCGGAGGTCCCGTTCCGTCATCTCAGCCCTGACCTCCAGGGCGGAAAGGGATTTCTGGGTGCTGTAGGCCCTCTGTTCTCCTGAAAGCAGCGCCTGCCTTTGCAAAGCGAGGCTGTCCTGTAAGTGGCGGTAATATGAAATAACGCCCAAGAACAGGAGGATACCCAGGAATACAAGCGTGCTGACAACACGTCCGTCAAGGATGAGGCCCATGCAATATGCCACCAGGAAACCCAATACCGGAGAAACGAAGGCAGCCACACCTCCTTTCAGGAGTTCACCGCCATCAACGAGAGCCCTCTCCCGGACCATGCTGATTCCGAGCAAGGCCGCCAGGTACAGAGTGCCCGCAGGCAGAGGAGTCGCAACCAGACCAACCTTCGCCGGAAGCCCGGAGGAGAAAAGACCGAAGGCAAGGGTCATCGCCAGCATCAGCGACAGTATGGACAGGGAGTTGATATCCAGATCGTTGTCTGCCACGGAATACTTGTTAGCCAATACCTTGGAACGAACTGCGAACCAAGCCGCCAGAGGACATCCTGCCGCCACGGCAATGGTCAGCCATCCTTTCCCGGAAGGAAGGAAGGAAAATACCATGGAATTGTTGAAAGCCACCGCGAACAGCAGGATCAGGGAAACGAGGCTGCTGGCGAAAAGGACCTTCCCTTCCTGTATGGCCATATGGGTCTTTCCCCTGCGCAGGAACGATGAGCAGATGCTGTAGATTCCAGCAGCAAGCAAAGCACAGACGACAGGACCGGTTATCCAGGATAGGACATACCGGAACGCAGCAGGTTGCAGTGGAATGCCCTTAGCCACTCCGATGCCCGCCAGGGAGGCGATGAATGCATAAGGAACCGCCGGATAACGACTGAACGTCCCGACCATGACGGCACTTGCCGCAGTCGCGATCCCGACGGAAAGGGCATCGACCCCGTCCGCCGGTATGCTCAATCCCTTCGTGACAGGATATCCCACCTCCGGGACAAAGCAGGGAACCAAGATGCCGGCAAGCAGCAGTGCCGGCAAAAGTATCCTCACACCCATTCTCTCTCCCGCTCCCGAAGCCAGGATGCTCCCCCCGACGACAGGAAGGTCGTAAAGGATAAGGAAAGATCCTGCAAGAAGGACAGAGAGTATGATGTATGCCACTTCCATTACAATGACCTCTTGATAGCCATCACGGACAATTGCTCGGCCACCTTCACCGCAGCCTTGGCCAGATCCTCGATGTGCAGGGCGAAATACCTCAGGTGGAATTTTTCACTGAGTTTAAGGCCTTCCATCTGATGGAACACCGTCCTTTTGATGGACTGGCTGAGCTTCACGGCTTCCTTTTCATAGAAATAGACCTGGGAGGTGGTCTCAGCCACGGCCTGCGGCTCGGTGAAATACGCTTTCGCACCAGGAATCGAACTCTCCACAGCCAGCGACGCCAGCTCGGTCAGTTTGACGAATTCCCGCTTGAGTTCCTTTGGGATGCTCGGAGATTCTATCTCAAACTGGACCAGGTCGACGCTGATTATAGTGACAATATGGTCGAATCTTTCCAGCAGACGCATGATGTCGCCTCTGGAACGCATGAGGTAGCCCTTGGAATAAAGAGTACCTTCGATCTCCTTGATACGGGAAAGGGCCTCCGCTTCCAGCGAAGCCATCTTCGAAAGATTTTCAGCGAATCCGGCTTCCTCACCATAAAGGTAATCCTTGACACCTCCTTTGAAAACGGTCAGCGATTCCTCCACCGTCAAGAGCAAGGCATCCATGCTTTTAATCAGATTCGTAGCTCTCTTGCGAGAAAAAATATCCAGGAAACCCATATTTGGCTTGTTCTCGTGTTATCAATGGTAAATATAGCGAAAATAGAGTTATATTCAAAAGGATGTAGAGATATAAAAATGCCTGCATCGTCAATGCAGGCATCTGTAACGAGGGTTATGTAGAGTTTTTGTAGAGTTTGAAAAATCTACTTGACGTATCCGTCCGGATAGTGTTGGTCGTCGAAATAACGGTCCGGGAAAGAATATGAAGCGGTCTTGGCTGAAGTCAGCAGCAAATATCCCAAGCCTCCCTCCACATTGGAAGGATAGACAGGAGCCTGGTAATTCAGAGGAATCCAATTTCCGTCCGTTTCATAATAGACGGAATTCAGGTACCTATAGGACAGTTCAGTCATCCTTTCAAAGCGGACGACAAGCCGGGTTCGCGCAACCCATGTTTCTCCGCTGGAGAGTGTGGATGGCCTTATCTGTAAATCGCCCTTGGTAAGGAGAAGCAGGCTGTATTCCTGACCATCGACCGCATAATCAGGAAAGACATTGTACTCAAGGGTCTGGCCATTCGAGTCTTCTTTCTTGCGAAGGAGCGGCTCAAGCCTATTGTTAAGTTGCAATACCCGGGGTCCGACATGGATCACTTCTCCAAGATGGCTGTAGCCAGGATACTCATATCCACTCTCATCGCCGATACACTCAACCTCTCCATCCAGGAACATCCTTACGCGATAGCCGCAATGTTCCCCCGGAGCATCCTTGACCTTTACCTTGATTACATTGAAGAGGTTGGTCTCAGCATTTCCGTATTCGACATAAGAGACTTCAGTTTTGCCATCATAAGTTACTTCAGGCGTCGCCGGAGGATCAGGCACCACAGCTTCCGCAGCCGCGGTTCCAAGAGGTCCCGTGACGGAAACACACACATTGTCGCCCGGCAGGAAACTACCCTTCAATTCATACTTTCCATCATCATCATGTCCGCGAACTTCATCCAGGACGACTCCGTTCACCAACAATTTCAAGGAAACCTCACCGGCATCCACGACACCCTGCCCCTCACTGCTGGCCAAGACTCTGACCGAATGCAGGGAATCAAGGGAGCACATTTGGGAGTTAATGATGTATAACGTTCCCTTGCCGTCGGAAGGTGCTTCTATCCTTTCCTCGCAGCCCAGAAGCCCGAGGGACAATGACAATAACAACGTAAATCTATTGGTTTTCATGATTTCAGAACCTGTAAGTGTAACTTATGGAAGGAATACAGATCAAAAAAGAATACTTGCGTATCCTGACAGCGACATTCCTTTCGATGTCGATATCCACGATATTTGGATTCTTCCTGGCATAGACATTATAAACGCCAACGTTCCAAGTCCTTTCACCTCTGTGTTTCTGCTTCGTGAAGTTGACGCTCAAGTCAAGCCGGTGATCGGCCGGAAGCCTGTAGTTGCTCCTTGTTTCCACATAAGGGACATTGATCACATTTCCATCGTAATCCATGACAGAGAAAGACCTGGTCGGCAACGTCATGGCACCACCACTTGCAAATGTCCACAGAGCTGAAAAGTCAATCCCCTTTTCGAAATGGTAATTCGCAAAGGCAGTTATCACGTGCCGGCGGTCATAACGGTAAGGAAACCATTTCCCGGCATTAATGCTCCCGTCCCGGAAAATCCTGTCTGTATGCGACCACGTGTAGGAAAGCCATCCTGTCGCAGGTCCATCAGTTTTCCTGGCCAGGAGCTCGACACCATATGCCCTGCCGCTGCCCATCTCTACAGCTTCGCTCCATTCTGCCGCAGCTGAACCATTTGCGGCGGCATTTTTGTACTCCAGGACGTTTTCAGACCATTTCCAATAGGCCTCGGCTGTCAGCTCCCAACCTTTTATGCCCAGAAAAGCAACCCCTGAACTGACCTGGTCAGTAACCAACGGACGGATATCCTTCGTAATCGGGACCCAGAGATCCGTAGGCAAGCTGATATTACTGGAAGAAAGCTTATGGATGTACTGTGCCATCCTCGCGTACCCTCCTTTCAAGGCAAGGTCATCCGTCATGGCATATCGAAGGGACAGTCTCGGCTGAGGTGACAGGTATGATTTCCCTTGCGTAGCGAAAAGGGAGAGATGGACACCCGCATCGATCTTCAGTTTCTCGCCCACGGAGAAATCGTCTTCGGCATAAACGGAAGCCTCGAATCCTCTTTGGACAGACGAAGCATTGGTGTAAAGGGTATCCCTTAGGGCTGAATCTCCGGTCTTTGAGAATACAGCCGAAACATTGCTGTCAGGATGATATCTATGGGAAGTCACCTCAGCACCGAACTTGACGGAATGCTCAGGAGTAGGATTCCAGTCGAAATCGGTCTTGGCTCCGACATCAAAGATCCCGGAGCTGAACCGGAAGCGCTCCTCCAGGTATCGATCCTCCAAGTATTCATTCAACACCTTCCCATGATAATCGCTCAGGGAAGACTGGCCGAAGGATCCATGATAGCTGTTTATGAAAGCTGTCGTGTTGCTGAACAACCTCCTACCGAAGACATGGTTCCACCGGAAAGTCCCAATCGTATTGCCCCACTTCATCCGGGTTTCATCCTTTTCGTCGATCCTGGTTTCTCCTCCGAAAGTAGATTCATATTCTTCATCAAGCCCCAAATGGTCATTACCACGATATATTCCCAGATAGAGCCTGTCTTTGTCCGAGAAACGATGATTGATCTTGCCGTTGAGGTCATAGAACCAGTAATTGGCAGGGACGTCGAACGCTTTCATCAATGGAGAAAAGAGAAGGGAATGAACCAACCTACCGCTCACGCTGAATGAAGTCTTCCCATCGTCAAGGGGTCCTTCCAGATGAACCGCGTCAGTCATAATTCCGACTGTAACAGCTCCATGCATGCTGTTCATGTCTCCGTCGTTAGTGCGTACATCCACCACGGAAGAGGCCCTTCCGGCATAACGGGCCGGGAAATCGCTCTTGTAGAGAGTCACTTTCTTTACGGATTCAGGAGTAAAGACAGAGAATATCCCGAAAGCATGGGCTGCGTTGTAAACCGGCACACCATCCAGGAGCAACAGATTCTCGTCGTCCGATCCTCCCCTAACGAATATTCCCGAGAAACCGTCCATCCCTCCCTGCACTCCAGGCAGAGTCTGGATCGTCTTCAGGACATCCTTCTCGCCGAGCAGCACCGGACTGTTGTCCAAGACGCTTCTGGGGATGTCTATCGCCCCGCTTCTCGTAGCCTGGACACCTGTTTCCGCACGACCCGTGACAATGGCTGCATCCAGCCTGGCATCCGGCCTCAACGCTACGTTCAGTACTTTGTCTTTATCCAATTTGACATGCAAAGAACGGGTCTCATAGCCTATATAGCTGAAGGTGAATTCATATTCCCCTTCATCCAAAGTAATGCTGTAGAAGCCGAACTCGTTGGTGATGGTTCCGGACCTGCCTGTGAACACTCCGGCAGATATCAAGGTCTCCGATGAAAGCAAGTCCGTCACATGTCCCCTCAGAGTGTATCGGACAGCCGCTTTCAGAGACACATAGCGTCCCCGCACCGACCATTTTATACTTGTACTACCGAACATCTCCTTCAAGTTATCTTCCAGAACGGGAAGGAGTTCTCCGCTACTGCATTCATAGTCCAGGTTCAGGGAAGATTCATGGATGAAGCTGACATCGAATCGCTTCGAGACCTCATCCATACGCTGTCTCAAACTTGTCTGGGCATCAAGGGTCAGAGCCAGCAAGCATCCAGCGAACGCTAATAACACTCTTTTCATAATACATTGATTGTTACGTCAAGGGCATCTTCCAACGCCGAGACGATATCTTCCAAACTGTCAGCACGGAAAACTCCGGTGACTCTCTTGTCCATCGAATCACATTCCAAGGTTTTCCCGAAATGATTGCCAAGTTCTTCAATGACGGTACCCAGAGGAGCATCTTCATAACTGAAAGAGCGAGCTACCTTCTCAACATGCTGTTCTCCATCAAGGAGGGCGCTTTCACCCTTGGAGAGTATCACTCCTTCGCTATGCGGATCGGGAGCGAAAAGCACCTTTCCTTCAGAGACCTTCACCTCCGTACGGCCATCCCTTGTAGCCACCAGGAACTTGGTACCCAGGACCTTCACATATCCGGGGCCGGAACACAAGACCTCAAAAGGCTCATCCTCCCGATGCGCGACTTCAAACCATGCTTCGCCGTCCAGTTCAAGCCTTCTGGCAGACTTGTGAGGCTGGTACCTTACAGATGCCCCTTTGGACAACGTAACGGAAGATCCGTCCGCGAGCATTATCACGCTTAGCGAATCGGAAGCCGAGTACTCTTTCCAAGAGTCCTGCCTATGGACAAACAAAACGACAGCTACTACAGCAGCCGCTGCTGCGACTGCCGGGTAGATCCAGCGCAACTTGACCGGATTCTTCTTCCTGAACCGGCGTATCGCGGTGACAGGGTCGAACTTACCGTGCTTGTATTCCTTCAATACGAAATCGAGTTCCTTATCCATGATTCTTCGAATTGACATAGATAAGACTCGGAACTTCCAAATCGTACTATCGGATCAGTAGAAAAAAATCACGAAATCCAGGATATCCTTCCGCGATGAACGCAGGGATTCCATTGCCTTGGCGAGGGTATTGCGGACCGTATTCTCGCTAACACCCAGTTCCTCAGCTATTTCCAAGTATGACATCCCATCCCTCTTTGCCATCAGCAGTACTTGGCGGCGCCGCTCTGGCATCCTCTCGATGGCATCCCACAGACGGGCCTCGAGAAAGCTCCTCTCCCTGAGATCTTCCTGAGAGTCATCATCTATCTGCTCCGAAGACAAGTCTTCCTCAAGTTCAGTCGGGACGTGTTTCAGATAAGCCAGCGAAGCATTCCGGACTGACGTCCATAAGTAGGAACGAGGCGAGGAAACGCTCCCCATCCTCTCCCACAAGGCTTGGAAACAACCCGTAACGATGTCCTCCGCTGCATCAGCCGACCTTACAAAATGCAACGAATACAAGCAGAGGGGGCGATAATCCGTCCTGAACAATTCTTCAATGGTCTTTTGCAAATCCATACCAATCTCGAATGCGATGCAGTGGCTAATCTGCCGATCGCAGTATCAATTCCATCGAAGTGTACTGGGGAGACATCCCCATGGCTCTGTAGAAAGCCATGGCTCCGGGATTGCATTCCCAGACATGGAGGGTGATGTTGTAGCAGCCCCTGGAGGAAGCATATTCCTTCACTTTTTCGAAAAGGGCCTTGCCAATGTGCTGTCCACGGGAGTTTTCATCTATGCAGATGTCGTCCACATAAAGGGTAGTAAGGGGATTCTGGCTTCCCGCAGTAGCGTGTTGCAGTGCGCAGAAGGCGTATCCAAGCACGGAACCACCTCTGTCATAAACGAATACTGGAGTTTCAGGATTGGAGAATATTCCCAGGAGTTCTTCATCCGAATACTTCTTCCCTTCCGGACGGAAGAGATCCGGCCGACCCTCGTGATGGACCTTCAGGACCTGTCCGAGCAAGCGGTTTACGGCTTCCATGTCGCCCGGAACCGCAAGGCGGATGACAGCCTTGGTTCCAGACGCTTCTTCTTCGAACATCCTGTCGAAAAAGTCCCTGAGGGCGTCCTTGTCTTCTATGATTTCACGCAGGCGCTCAAGAGGCTCTTCGTTCGGGGAACCGGGAATGAGAAGGTGCAGGTAGCCTCCGCGGGCATATTTCTCATTAAGATGCTCGAGCGTCCTCTGCCAATGCCCTTCCTTGTCAAGCTCTGGATAATGGGCCATTCCGTACTGGATGGTGCGCCGTATGATGGTCTCCGGTACTATCAGCCTGTCAGCCTCTGCCACAAGCCTCCCGTAGATGCTTCTCGGAGCTGTCTTTGCCGAAGCCCGATGGTCTTCGGCCGCCTGGGCGATGGTCTCGATCTGTTCTTCGGTGAACCATTCCCTCAGACGCACGTCCTCCCTTATGATCCTTCCGCTTTCCAGATGGTGGGTCTCGCGGTCCACTGAAAGTCCGAGGTCATGGCAGGCCGCAGCCGTGTAAAGCATGGCCTCGTCGACATCGTAATTGCGACCCATCTCCATGGCACGCTCGATCACAGTCCGGGCATGGTCTTCCCTGTGAGCCTTGTCGAAGGATGCATAGCGAGGTATTACTTCCTGCTCGATATATTGAAGCAAAGATTTTTCCATATTCGAGCGCAAAGATAAGCATTCCGGGAGATTATTCTTAAATTTACATGATCGCTGTAATCGATAGCAATATGAAATCACTCCTTTTCTTTTCGCTCTGCTTCGGCATCCTTGCCGGCAGGAACGCCACCACGGACGGCTACGTGTATCTCGGCCACAACGAGGACCAAAGCCTCCCTGCCATGCTGAACATCTACAATGTCCCAGCCAACAGCCAGCGCTGCGCCTACCTCTGGTTCGAGTTCCCCGGCCAGAAGGCAGGAGATACTTTCGTGAATGAATACGGAGTCGGAATAACCTCCGACAAGTGCAAATCCCGCGAAGACAAGGCCACCGGTAGCGTAATATACGAAGTCCGCACCACCGTGGCCCAGAAAGCCCGCACCGCCAGGGAAGCCGTACATATCATAGGATCCCTGGTGGAGAAATACGGCTACGGGGACTCGGGACGGTCCTACCTCGTCGCAGACAGGCACGAAGCCTGGGTCTGTGCAGTAGTGAAAGGCAAGCACTGGGTAGCCCAGAGGGTTCCTGACGACGAGATCGCAACTATTCCGAACTACTACACCATCGGGAAGATAAATCTCAAGGACACAGTCAACTTCCTGGGTAGCAAGGACATAGTGCGCTATGCCAGGAAGCGTGGCTGGTACAAGCCGAGAAGGGACGGAGAATTCAGTTTCCGAGTTGCCTATTCCGACCCTGCCACCCTCAACAGCCAGAACAACAAGGACAGGCACGCCCTTGCCCAGAACACGTTCTTCGGAGATGCCATACTCGGAGACGAAGCTCCGTTCTCCCGCAAACCGATGAGGAAGTTCCACCGCAGCGACCTGTCCCGACTGCTGACAGAGGAGCCGATACTGAACAAGAGGACCGTCCTCACCACCATATTCACAATGAATCCCAACTTCGCATCGAAGAACGGCACAACCATCTGGGTGGGACTCCCGGGACAGGATGCGGCCAGCCAGAGCCAGTGGACGGTGTTCACCAAATCCCCGGACTGCTGCCACAGGTACGCCACAGCAGACGAAGCCATCGAGAAGCATTTCAGCGAGACCGACAATTTCCGGGAAAGATGGCCGGACCATTTCTACTGGCACTATCTTTACCCTGAGACGGACATCGATGTAGTACCGCACGATTTCACAGTGTATGTGCCGAAACAGCCGAAGAAAGAGTCCTTAAGGGACCGGAATGCCATTGGAGACACCTACAACGACCATTTCCACGTGCTGGATGATCCGGAGAGAGGCCTGCTCTATGCTTTCTGGACCCAGGGTTCCCACGAAGCGGCAAATGATGTCCACATTGCCTTCGCGAAAAGTTCCGACGCAGGACGCACCTGGTCAGAACCGGTGATGCTTGCCGGCTCTCCTTCGATGGCGGACCAGAAGCCCATTGCGAGCTACCAGCAGCCAATGCTCAGCCGCAGCGGCCGTCTCTACTGCCTGTGGGAACAGGAAACTACCGTGAAGAAGAATGTCTGCGGGATAATGCGAGGAATGTATTCGGATGATGCCGGACAAACCTGGTCGGAACCAGAGACGGTCCCGTTCCCGGTTCGCTTCGATGTGGATCCGGAAGATCCTTCCAAGCCACCTCTCTGGTGCCTTTGGCAGAGGCCCCTGCGTTTAGGGAAAGACGGGCGCTACCTTTCCGGCTGCTCCCGCTACGACAGGAGCGATATTCCCCGGGTGGAATTCTGGCAATATGAGAATATAGATGAAGACCCGGAGGTGAAAGACATCAAGATTTCCTTCTTCAATACCGGCAAGGATGCCTTTGACGCAAAATATGTCGAAAACGATGTTGCGTATGAGCCAAAAGACGGCTTCTGCGTCGAAGAGGCTTGCTTCGTAGGCCTGCCGGACGGAAGGCTGTTCGCCGTTATGCGCACCTCCATCGGACATCCGATCTGGTCTGTCAGTTCAGATGACGGGCAGACCTGGAGCCGCCCTGAGATCCTGCGCACCCGTGACGACGGCCCGGCCATCCTCCAGCCACGTTCCCCCTGCCCGATCTACGATTATGACGGCCCGGAAGAAAGGAGCGGAAAGTATTTCCTGATGGTGCACGACTTTTTCGATTTCGACGGAGTGATTTCCTACCAGAACCGGGGGCCTCTTTACAAGAGAAACGGCACATTCGTACCCGGAGCTCACCAGCCGGTATGGTTCGATGAACCGGAGCTGTTCTCTCCGAGAGACACGGGGAATTCATACTACACCAGCTACACCGCCCTCGACGGTGAAGGGATCCTCTGGTACGGAGACCAGAAGTTCTATCTTTTCGGAAAAGTAATGAAGCCTAAAGGGTAAGGAAGCCGGCGATGCCTCCGATATCGTCCTTGGCGAAAGATTCCTGAGCTCCTGTAACCAGATTCTTTACATTGACCTTCGACGCCTCCATTTCGTTTCCTCCCGTGATGGAAAGGAAAGGAATGGACTTGCGGTCTGCATAGTCGAACTGCTTCTTCAACTTGGTGGATTCAGGATAGACCTCGACAGCGATCCCCTTTCCGCGAAGAGCCTTGGCCACCGGAAGGATGTATTTCATCTCTTCGGTACCCATGTTCGCGAATAGCAAAGTCGTACTGGATTTCAGATCCTTAGGGAACTTGTCCAGACCCTTCAGCACGTCATGGATCCTGTCAGCTCCGAAACTGATGCCCACGCCCGACATCCCCGGAAGACCGAATATTCCGGTAAGATTGTCGTAACGTCCTCCTCCGCAGATACTTCCGATAGGGAAATCAGCCGCCTTGACTTCGAAGATAGCGCCTGTGTAATAATTCAAGCCCCTGGCCAGGGAGAGATCGATCTCCACAGGGCTGCAAACCCCAGCGACATCGATCAGGCCGAAGAGTTCCTCCAGTTCATCCAGACCCTTGAGGCCAGCCTCGGACACGATACCGGAAGCTGAACCGCCGTTCATCAGTTCCCGCATGGCAGCAATCTTCTCTGCTGTCGAACCCGAAAGGCCGAGAATCTGCCTGATGACGGAGATCGCCTTGTCGTCGAGGCCTTTTTCCCTCATTTCGGCCTCAACGTTGTCAATGCCGATCTTGTCGAGCTTGTCTATCGCCACAGTGATGTCGATGACCTTGTCCGGGAAGCCGGAAATCTCGGCGAATCCTGTCAGGACCTTGCGGTTGTTGATCTTGACCAGGACATTGACATCCAACAGGGAGAACACCTTGTCCACGATCTGGACAAGTTCCAGTTCATTGACCTGCGACTGGCTGCCTATGACATCCACATCGCACTGGTAGAATTCACGGTACCTGCCTTTCTGGGGGCGGTCGGCTCTCCATACTGGCTGGATCTGGAACCTCTTGAAAGGGAACGAAATCTCGTTCTGATGCTGAACGACGTAGCGGGCGAACGGCACGGTAAGGTCGTACCTGAGGCCCTTCTCGCACACTTCCTTTGACAGGGAAACGGAATTGATGCGGCCCTCTTCATCCCTGAACCGGTCGAAATCCACCTTGCCGAATGCATCTCCCGAATTCAGGATACGGAAGAGCAGCTTGTCCCCTTCCTCCCCGTACTTTCCCAGCAAAGTGGAAAGGTTCTCCATTGCGGGAGTTTCAATCTGGGAATATCCGAACGTCCTGAAGACGCCCTTGATGGTATCGAAAATATAATTGCGCTCAGCCATGTCCTGCTGGCCGAAATCACGTGTCCCCTTGGGGATGGAAGGTTTCTGGATGTTCATGAGTGCAAAGATAGTGTTTTTACAGAAAATGCTTACCTTTGTGTGTTTGTCTCCGAATATTAACAAATAACAAACAGGAATGAATACCAAAGAGTTCTTCAAATGGGTGCTCGCAGTCCTTTGCGGTCTGCTTATATGGGGCATCGTCAAGTTCTTGATGTTCATCATGATGATCGGCTCAATCGCTTCGAGTGCATCTGCCATGAAAGGTTCCTCCACTACGGTCCTTCCCAAGGAAGGTGTGCTTTTGATGGACATGTCAACCTTCACGCTGGCCGAGCAGAGCCAGGAAGACAGTCCTTTCGGCTCGATGCCTTCTATCCAGGGCGGTTCTGTTGCCAGTGTCGGACTTCTGGATGCTGTAGACGCCATCCACAAGGCTGCCGCAGATCCTTCCGTCAAATACATCTACCTCAAGACCGACAATGCTGCCAGCGGCATTACTTACATGGAGGAGATCCGCAAGTCTCTCTCCGATTTCCGAAAGAGCGGCAAGCCGGTGGTCGTGTATGGTGAGGCATTCACCTCAGGCAGCTACTACATGGCTTCCGTTGCCGACAAGATCTACACCACAAGCCACCACGGCGGCAACAACTTCTTCCTCGGGATAAGCGGCAGGATGATATTCCTCAAGGACTTGCTCGACAAACTCGGAGTCAATTACCAGCTGATCCGTCACGGCAAGTACAAGAGC
>JBGVAE010000101.1:0-25065 GCA_045224215.1 Candidatus Cryptobacteroides sp.
GACATGGGACCCGGAACTTGCAGGACTTTACGGAGTGAGCATCGGACAGGAGGCTCGTTATCGCAAGAAGGATATGCTCCTGGGCCCTGGTGTCAACATCTGCAGGACTCCTTTGAACGGCCGCAGTTTCGAGTATCTCGGCGAGGACCCGTTCCTGTCTTCTACCATGGTGGTACCTTATGTGCAAGGAGTCCAGAGCAACGGTGTCGCCGCCTGCGTCAAGCATTTCGCCCTCAACAACCAGGAAACGAACCGATTCGTGACAAATGTGAAGGTGGACGAGCGTACCCTTCATGAGATTTACCTCCCTGCTTTCAAGGCTGCCGTCCAGAAGGGTGGAGCCTGGGCGATAATGGGAGCGTACAACCTCTACAACGGCCAGTGGTGCTGCCAGAATGAATATACTCTGAACGGCATACTGAAGGGAGAATGGGGCTTCGACGGTGTTGTTGTAAGCGACTGGGGAGGTGCTCACGACACAGAACTCTGTGTAAAGAACGGGCTGGACCTTGAGTTCGGGACCGTTACGAACAACCTTGCATCAGCTTCCAACGCATATTCCAACTATTACCTTGCAGACCCTTACCTGGAGGGAGTCAAGTCCGGGAAGTATGACATGCAGACCCTTGACGACAAGGTCCGCAGGGTCTTGAGGCTTTTCTTCCGCACTACCTTGGACAGGAACCGCCCGTACGGGTCATTCGTATCCCCTGAGCATATCGCCGCTGCCCGCAGGATCGGTGCTGAATCCATCGTCCTTCTCAAGAACGACGGCGGAGTGCTGCCTCTCAAGGATGAAGGCAGAATCCTCGTCGTAGGTGAGAACGCGGTCAAGATGTTGACCGTCGGAGGCGGCAGTTCTTCCCTAAAGGTAAAGAAGGAGTATTCCCCACTTGAAGGTATAAGGGAGCGATTCACCAATGCCGAGATTGTCTATGAGCGCGGCTATGTCGGAGATACGGACGGCCAGTTTGACGGAGTCTCCACAGGTCAGGACCTTTTGGACAACCGCTCTGCAGCCCAGCTTATTGCGGATGCCGTAGCAGCTGCCAAGGATGTGGACTGCGTAATATTCATCGGAGGACTGAACAAGAGTGAGCATCAAGACGCCGAAGGAGCGGACAGGGAGTCATATGAGCTTCCTTACGGCCAGGATGCCGTGATAGAAGCTCTTGCAGAGGTTTCCAAGAAACTTGTAGTAATCAACATATCAGGCAACGCCGTGGCCATGCCGTGGGCTGCTAAAGTGCCTGCGATCGTTCAGGACTGGTACCTCGGAAGCGAGGCCGGACATTCCCTTGCAGACGTCCTTTCAGGGGATGTAAACCCTTCCGGAAAACTGCCGTTCACTATCGGAGTGCAGCTTTCGGACTATCCGGCACGCACGGAGGCACAGTATCCGGGAATCGCAAGGCCGGAACTTGTCAAGATGGGTGTACGGGATGTTGTTGTGTATGATGAAGAGTACAGCGAAGGCTTCTATGTAGGCTACCGCTGGTTCGACAAGGAGAAGATCACTCCAACCTTCGCGTTTGGACATGGACTCAGTTACACAACTTTCGAAATCGGTGAGCCGAAAGTTTCAGGCTCGATTGGAAAGGGATTGACATTCAGCATTCCTGTGAAGAATACGGGTTCCGTTGCAGGTGCCGAAGTGGTTCAAGTCTACGTCAGTGCCAAGAACAGTGCCGTGGAGCGTGTCGCCAAGGAACTCAAGGGCTTTGCCAAGATTTACCTTGAGCCGGGGAAAGAAGGCGTAGCCAAGATCACTATTGATAAGGAAGCTGTAAGCTATTTCGATGCGGACAAGCATGAATGGGTAGCGGAGGAAGGTGAATACTCAGCTTTGATAGGAACTTCTTCCGACGCAATCTCCAAGACTGTGGATTTCAAATATTGATATTCATAAATGGCTAAGAGTCAGGTCGATGTAGGTGCCCAGTGCCACGGGATAATTGAGAAGGCCAAGGCCGGTGAGTTCTCTCCCATCTATCTTCTGATGGGAGATGAACCGTATTATCCGGACCTTGTGTGCAATGCGGTCATGGAGTATTCGCTGGATGAATTCTCCCGCGATTTCAACGAAACCGTCTGCTATGGGGCCGATGTCGATGCTGAGACCATAATCACCGCCGCGAGGCGTTTTCCGATGATGGCGGAAAGGCAGCTGGTGGTGGTGAAGGAGGCCCAGGCCATGCGGGACCTGGAGCAGCTTTCGGTATATTGCGAAAACCCTCTGGACTCGACGGTCCTGGTGCTGCTCATGCGGGGCGCTTCGGCAGACAAGCGCAAGTCTTTGTACAAGCAGTGCGCCAAGAATGGTGTGGTGGTCGAGTCGAATGCCCTCCGAGACTATGAAATGGCGTCATGGATAAGTCGTTATTACTCTTCAAGGAGTCTGGAGATAGCTCCGGATGCGGCTGCGCTTCTGGCTGAGTATGCCGGAACTGACATGAGTAAGATCGTCGTGGAGACTGACAAGTTGTTGAAGAACCTTCCTGAGGGGATAGTTTCCGTCAGCGCTTCTGACATCGAGAAGAATGTCGGAATCAGCAGGGAATACAGCATATTCGAACTTACCAAGGAACTTTCCTCCCGCAACGGTACACGTTCCCTGGATGTCGCTACCCACATCGGACAGTCCGTCCGGTTTGCAATGCCCATGGCAGTCAGCGCGCTGTACACCCATTTCATGAGGATACTGAAGTACGGAGCCTTGAAGGAAAAGAACCGTTATCCAGACAAGGGAGACATCGCTGCCGCCCTCCAGGGCGTGAACCCTTATTTCTGGAGGGAATATGACGTGGCGGTGGCAAACTATCCCGTCCGCAAGGCTATGGAAGTCATCTCATTGCTCTGCGACTATGATTACAAGGGGAAGGGCGGCGATGCCGGAGAAGCCACTCCCGGTGAACTATTGGTGGAATTGACCAACAAGATTTTGAATATATGACAGAAACTGGAAACATTATAGAATGCCGGAATGTCAGTAAGAATTTCGGTTCCAAGGTGGCCTTGGATAATGTCAGCATCAATATTCCCGAAGGGGGAATATATGGTCTTCTGGGGCCGAACGGAGCCGGCAAGACCACTCTTATCCGTATCATCAACCGTATCACTATCCCTAACGGAGGGGAAGTGCTCTTCAAGGGCAGGCCTATCACTCAGGCAGATGTCGAGAAGATAGGCTACCTTCCTGAGGAACGCGGTCTTTACCGCAAGATGGAAGTAGGGGACCAGGCCATGTATCTGGCTCAACTCAAGGGAATGAGTGCCAACGATGCCCGTAGGGAGCTTAAGCAATGGTTTGTCCGTTTCGGAATCCAGGACTGGTGGAAGAAGAAGGTCGAAGAGCTTTCAAAGGGTATGGCCCAGAAGGTCCAGTTCATCACAACGGTGGTCCACAAGCCTTCTCTGATGATCCTGGACGAGCCGTTTTCCGGTTTCGATCCGGTCAATGCCGAACTTATCCGCAAGGAAATCCTCAGGCTTAAGGATGAAGGTGCAACGGTCATCCTTTCCACCCACAACATGGAGTCGGTGGAAGAACTCTGCGACAATATCGCCCTGATCAACAAGTCACATCTGGTGATCGAAGGGGGAGTGGATGAAATCCGCCGCAAATATGGGAACAACAACATCGAATTGGTCTATACCTCATCCGATCCGGTTTGCTCCTCCGAGGGACATTTCAAGATCCTTTCGGACTTGGACAACGCCGGGAGGCATACGGCTGTCCTTTCCCTTGAGAAAGGGGTCGGGACCAATGAAGCCCTTGCCGCCCTTCTGGAACAGGGCGTTCCGGTCAACTCATTCAAGGAACTGATCCCGAGGATGAACGACATTTTCATCAAATTGGTAACAGAGGAGGACTAGTCTATGGATTTCAGGATAATAAAGACCGTAATTTCACGCGAATATTCTACACGCGTCAAGAAAAAGTCATTCCTCGTGACCACATTCCTGGTTCCGATACTCTTCGCTGCCATGATGGTCGTCGTGATGTACATAATGGGCAACACGAAGGAGAGGAAGCAGGACGTTGCCGTGGTCGACCAGTCCGGAATCGTGATGCCTCACCTGACCAGCACCGACCGGGTTACGTATGAAGATTTTTCTTCCGAGCAGCCGGATTCCATCAAGAACCGTCTTTCTTCCCTTGGGAAGGATGTCCTTGTAGTGATTTCCCCTCTGGACACCGTCGAGAAGACAGTCTCCGTCCTGGCATATTCAAAGGACCCTCTCGGAGTGGAGTTCACTTCCGGCCTTCGTGGCATGGTGGACGATGCTGTGGAAGAGTACAGGGTAAGGCAGTACGGGATAGAGAACCTTTCCCAGATAATGAAGGACGTGAAGTCCCACGTCTCCGTCACGGAATACACCATGGATGAGTCCGGCAAAGAGACGCTCTCTGAATCAGGTATTTACATGATAGTGTCCATGGTGCTCGGCATAATCATCTGGATGTTCATCACGATGTTCGGAGCTCAGGTGATGTCCAGCGTCATAGAAGAGAAATCCAGTCGTGTGGTCGAGGTGCTGATATCCTCAGTAAAGGCCGTTGACCTGATGTTCGGCAAGATCATAGGCGTTGCCCTGGTAGCGCTGACCCAGTTCCTTCTTTGGATCGTCCTTACCGTAATCCTTACAGGAGTGTTCAGCGCTTTCATGGGCAAGGACATGCTCAAGGACCTTCAGGCGAATCCTCAGATGATGGGGCAGACGGTCAATATTCCTGGCGGCGCGGACATTGGTACGATCTCACTTGATGAGATTCCGGACACTACCGCAGTCCAGGCGGGTCAGCCAAGCCAAATGCAGAAGGTGATCGCCACTCTTGCGAACATTCCTTGGGGCAAGCTGATTGTTTCCTTCCTGATATTCTTCATCCTGGGCTACCTGCTATATGCATCGATGTATGCGGCCGTGGGCTCTGCCGTCGAGAACGAAGGTGATGCGAGCCAGCTTCAGCTGCCTCTGACCATCCCTCTGATGATAGCTTACTTCATCATCCTCATGGCCTTCCAGAATCCTGACAGCCCTGTGGTGGTGTGGGGCTCCATCATTCCGTTCACCTCACCTATCGTGATGCTTGCCAGGATTCCGTACGGTGTCCCGATGTGGCAGCTGATCCTTTCGATCGTGCTGCTGTTCTTCACCTTCCTCGGCTGCGCATGGGCTTCTGCCAAGATCTACAAGGCGGGAATCCTTATGTTCGGCAAGAAATCCACCTTCAAAGATCTTTGGAAATGGCTCAGACAGAGCTGATTGTAATATGAATAGGATTATTTTCAGAAATTTGCTGGCTGCCGTGGCCGTCTTGGCCGGGATGAGCGCTGCAGCGCAGAACAGGGCTATCACCTGGGTGACCGATCCGGTCGATGGCCACAGGACCGGTGTCACTGCTTCCTCGGCAGCCAATGTGGAGGAATCGATGGGAACGGTCAAGGGGTGCAAGTATATCGCCCCGAACGGCAGGGTATTCCGGAAGGGTACGGTCAAGAAAGTCGCCAAGCTCATGCTGGACGCTCAGCCTGCGATGGCGGAGGTAAAGCAGGTCATCGGGTATTCCACAAGGGAGATGCGTAGGACGAAGCCTGAGTGTGAACTGTATGACTGGTTCATCGACGAATTGATGCGGGCCACCGCCGACAGCACAGGCAAGAAAGTGGATATCGGCATTACCAACAGAGGCGGAGTCAGGATCGACATGCCTGCAGGCGAGATCCAGATGGACGACATCCAGTCGATGTTCCCGTTCCATAACAACCTGTGCTATGTCTCCCTTTACGGAAGGGATGTCAGGGTGATCCTGGACCAGATGGCAGCTACGTCTTTCGATATTCTCGGAGGGGTGAAGGTGGTCGCCAAGAATGGCAAGATCGTCTCTGCGACCGTGGATGGCGAGCCGCTGGACGATGACAAGATTTACGGGGTTGCCACGATCAATTTCCTCCTGGACGGAGGGGATGGCTACTTCGTCGGCAAGAATGCAGTCGAGACCATATTCTGCAACGGTTGGATATATGACACCATGATCGATTACGTGAAGGCTCTCACGGCAGCCGGAAAGCCTGTTGAATTCGAGAACCAGCATTGGATAACTATCCTGAAGGAGGGGGACAAGAAATGAGAATGAATGGATTCATCGCGGGAATATTCATTCTCGCTGCTGTCGCATCGACTGATGCCGTGGCTCAGAAGCGTCTGACCATTCTCCACGTAAATGACACCCACAGCCATCTCGAGCCTGAAAGGGGCGGCGAGGAGGCCGGACGGGGAGGAGTTATAGAGCGGGCAGCCTACAGGGACAGCGTGGTCAAGGCTGACGGGAAACGTAACGTTCTTCTCCTTCATGCCGGAGACTTCAACCAGGGGACTTCGTACTATTCGGTGCTCAACGGAGACCTGGAGGTTGAGCTCATAAATGCCATGAAGTATGATTGCATAACTCTTGGCAACCATGAGTTCGACAACGGCGTTGAAGATCTGGCAAGACGCCTTGCCAAGATCAAGTGCCCGGTGGTATGTGCCAACTATGATTTCTCCAAACTGGAGATGGGAAAGTATGTCAAGCCTTACACTATCTTGAAGAAGGCCGGAATGAAGATCGGCATCATTGGATTGATGCCTGACATAACCACTCTCGTATCCAGGGAAGTCTCCCGTCAGATCCCTTCTTTCAACAGTTCCGATGTGGTCAACAAATGGGCTTCCTTCCTGAAGGAAGAAAAGGGATGTGACATTGTGATAGCCTTGACACACATCGGTTTCAAGGGCGAGCCATTCACCGATCCGAAGCTCGTGTCCCAGACTCGCAACATCGACTTGGTAGTGGGCGGGCACTCGCATACCTTCCTTTCTGAGCCTGCTTACGTCAAGAATCTTGATGGAGACCTTGTCCCTATCGTCCAGGACGGATGCTGGGGATTGAATGTAGGAAACATCAAATTGAACCCTTAGTCAAATGAAAAGACATTTCAACCTGGCGATCATACTGGCAGCACTGCTGACCTGCCTCCCTGCAGGTGCCCAAATCAGGGGATTCCATCAGGAAGAATTGAGGAATTGGGAGTTTACCAAGGATGGAATTACCTGGCAGGCAGTTACTTTGCCTCATTCATACAATGCTGGTGATGGCCATTCACCATCTTATTACAGAGGCGAGGCTACTTATCGTTGCGAATTCAAAGCCGGGGACTTGAAGAAATCCCATTTCCTGCTTTTCGAAGGAGCCGCACAGTCAGCCGTAGTCAAGGTCAACGGAGAGCAAGTGGCGGCCCACAAGGGAGGTTATACTCCTTTTGTGGTCAATATCGGAGACGTGCTGCGGAAGGGGACGAACAAGCTTGAAGTAATATGCGATAATTCCGAAGATGTCAACCTGGCTCCGGTTTCCTCCGACTTCAACAAGAACGGAGGCCTCCATGCCCAGGTCTGGCACCTGGACATGGACGAGGTGTATCTCTCTCCTGAGAAGTACGGCATGTACAGGCTGAGGGTGGAGACTCCTGAAGTTACTAGGAGGAAGGTGTCCACTGACGTAAAGACCAGGATCGTCAATACCAGCAACAAGGACCTTGACATCATGGTCAGGGTACAGATGCTCGAATCTGACGGCGCCCTTGCTTACCAGGCTGATCGTGAGATCAGAGTCAAAGCTTTCTCGGAATATGATTTCAGCCATGACTACCATCTCACCGGCCTGCGTTTCTGGAACGGAGTGCGCGATCCGTATCTTTATACTGTCCGCGTAGAACTCTTCAAGGGAAAGCACATGATGGACATAGCCGAGACAAAGATAGGCTACCGCTCCATCCAGATGGACCCCGAGAGAGGCTTCATCCTTAACGGCAAGCCATATCCTCTCCACGGTGTGGCAATGCACCAGGACATGGACGGAAGGGCCTCAGCACTAACGCGTGCCGATTATCGCCGTGACTACGGGATGGTCAAGGAGCTCGGAGCGAATTTCCTGCGTCTTGCCCATTATCCTCATAACGACTATGCTTTCCAGCTTTGTGATTCCCTCGGTATAGTGGTGCAGACCGAGATTCCGTGGGTCAATGTATGTGGAGAGAAGGCCAAGCAGATGTATTTCAATAACATCCAGCGTCAGATGAAAGAAATGGTTTCGAACCTCTTCAATCACCCGAGCATAGCTTTCTGGGGAATGTGGAACGAACTTGATTCCTGGGGCAACAACGATAGTTACCAAGGCGATTTCGACTCAGAGAGAGTGATCTACGAGACTGGGAAACTCTACAAGCTGGCCAAGGAACTCGATCCTTACCGTTTCGTCGGTTTCACAGATGATTCCAGGCTCGCCCGCGAAGGTTATCCTAACCTGGCAGGGGACTACTGTTCCCAGAACATCTACTTCGGCTGGTATTATTCGCCAAATGACTTCTCCACGATCGTCCCTGAGATGGAGAAGGTTCGGGAGAAATGGGGAGACAAACCATTGAATGTCAGCGAGTACGGAGTCGGCAACAATCCGTTCTGCCACGTATGGAACCTTTCGGAGGCAGTGCGGGATCCGGATAATGATTCAAAGCATTATGAGGAATATGCCAACCTCTTCCATGAGGCCTATGTACGCAAGCTGTCCGAGATGCCTTGGCTGAACTTCACCTCCCTTTGGGTGATGTTCGACTTCCCGGTCGCTAACCGGCAGGAAGGCTACATGGACTCCGAGGACGGTGTGAAATTCACCCGCAACAACGAGCGCAAGTACATGAATGACAAGGGACTGGTGACTAGGGACAGGCGCACTAAGAAAGACGTGTTCTATCTTTACAAGGCCCTCTGGAACAAGGAGGAGACCACAGTGCACATCACTTCGGGCAGGTTGAAGTACTTCCCTGCAGGCGAAGAACTCTGCATCAAGGCCTACAGCAATGCCAAGTTCCTGACCCTTTACCAGAACGACAAGCTGGTTACGAAGCTTACCGCTCCTGATGGCTACGAGGGTGTGGTATGGACTTTCCCGGCCGTTTACATGAAGACCTCCCAGGACACTTTCAAGGTAGTTGCGAACGACGGCACTGAAGACTCCGTTACTTATCTGCGGCGGAGGTAATATTCTTACTCACAGGAATCAGAGCTATCAGATAACCTATGATGGCAACTCCGGCCACGGTGACAATGATGTCTGCCCACTGGAGTATTACCGGATATGCATTGACAAGGAAATTCCCCGGCATCTTGATGAAGCCGAACCTTTGCTGAAGGAGGGCGAACCCTATTCCGACCACAAGTCCGGTAAAGAGTCCGAGGAGAGAAATCAGCCATCCTTCCAGGGTGAAGGTTTTCCTGAGCATCTTGTCCGTTGCGCCCAGGCTGCGGAAAGTTTCGATGTCTTCCTTCTTCTCTATTATCAGCATCGTCAGGCTTCCGAATACGTTGGAGGCTATAATGATTATTATGAATATCAGGATAAGGTAGATGGCAGCCTTTTCGTACCGCATCATCTTGTATAGTGAAGGATTCTGGCGGTACCTGTCCAGGACCTTGAAATCGGCTCCCATCAGTTTCTTCACGGACTTGATGGTCTTTTTCAATTCCTTGGCAGAAGACGGGTCGGTCAGTCTGATCTCTATTCCCGAAACTTCGTCATCATAGCCCAGAAGCTGCCTCATCTTGTCCAGAGGAAGGATCATCAACTCGTCGTCGATCTGCTGGTTCACTGTGAATATTCCCGAAGGTCGGGCCCTCACCGATTCAAGCGAGGCGGCCGGATTGGCCAGGGAGAAATTCCTGTCCCTTCTCGGGAAATATATCTCGGCGGAAGAAAGGAAGGCCGGGTTCATACCCATCTTGTACGCCAGTCCGGCACCGACGACCATCTGCGGGAGGTTTCCCTTGTGGAGGGAGAAGGTCCCGTTGGTTATATGGTCTGCCAGCGGAGACTCTTTCTCGTAGTTTCCATCCACTCCCTTCGCCAGGGCTATCCCCTGATGCTCTTCGTAATCCACGAACACGTTGTCTTGAAGCACCAGGTAACATTCCTTGACAGATGGATTGCTCCGGAGTTCTTGCAAGGTTGATTCTCCCGGTACGAAGACTTTGCCTTTCGCGGTTTGGACCAGTATGTCCGGCTCGACGTTGCTGAGGGTGGATTTGACAAGTTCATCGAATCCGTTGTAGACGGACAGGATGATGATCAGTGCAGCCGTGCCGATGGCCATGCCGATGGCACTGATCGCGGAGATGATGTTGATCACGTTGTGTGATTTCTTCGCGAACAGGTACCTTCCGGCTATGAACCACGGCAAGTTCACTGTTATTCTGGTCTATAGGAATCCTTGAGTGCGGTCGTCTTGTTGAATACCGGCTTTTCAGGAGTGCTGTCCGGATCCTTGAAATAGTACCCGGTGCGCTCGAACTGGACTGCGATTCCGGAATTGTCTTCCAGGAGTGCAGGCTCTGCAAGACCGGTCACGACGGAGAGGGATTCCGGATTGAGGTAATCCTTGTAATCCTTTCCTTCTTCGATGGAATTCATGTCCTCCTTGAGGAAGAGCCTGTCGTAGTTTCGGATCTCGATTTCCTTCGCATGCTCGGCGGAAACCCAGTGGATCGTGCCCTTGACGGAACGCCATTCACCGCCGCCAGGCTTGGTGGAAGGATCATAGGTGCACTTCAGCTCGACAATATTCCCTTCGGCATCCTTGACTACTTCTTCGCACTTGATGATGTACGTGTATTTCAGGCGTACTTCACCTTCCGGCTTGAGGCGGAAGAATTTCTTAGGGGCGTCCTCCATGAAATCGTCCCGGTCGATGTACATGACTCCGGTGAAAGGAACCTTTCTGGTGGCTCCTTCCGGCTCGGCAGGATTGAGAGGGCAGTCGAACCATTCGACCTTTCCTTCCTCCCAGTTCGTAAGAGTCACTTTCAGTGGCTTCTGGACCACCATGTACCTGTTGGACCTGGCGTTGAGGTCCTGGCGTACGCACCATTCCAGGAGCTGGATGTCCATCATCTGGTCTCTCTTGGAGACACCGATCTTGTCGCAGAACATCTTCAGAGCCTCGGCGGTGTAGCCACGGCGCCTGACTCCGCAGAGGGTAGGCATCCGGGGATCGTCCCAACCGGCTACAAGACCTTTCTGGACGAGTTCCAGGAGCTTGCGCTTGCTCATCAGGGTGTATGTCAGGTTAAGCCTTGCGAATTCATACTGATGGCTCGGCCATATTCCCAAGGTCTGGATGAACCAGTCATACAGAGGCCTGTGAACGTCGAACTCGAGGGTGCAGATTGAGTGGGTGATGTGCTCTATGGAGTCGCACTGGCCGTGGGTGAAGTCATACATCGGATAGATGCACCACTTGTCTCCGGTCCTGTGGTGGGAGGCGTGCTTGATCCTGTAGAGAAGAGGGTCGCGGAACATCATGTTCGGCGAGGCCATGTCGATCTTGGCACGGAGTACTTTCTCTCCGTCGGCATATTTCCCGGCCTTCATGTCCCTGAACAGCTGCAGGTTCTCTTCCACGCTGCGGTTCCTGTAAGGGCTCTCCTTGCCCGGAGTGTCCACGGTACCTCGTCCCTTGCTTATCTCTTCCTGGGTCTGGTCATCGACATAGGCGAGTCCTCTCTTCACCAGGTCCTCGGCCCACTCGTAGAGCTGGTCGAAATAGTCTGAGGCATAGAGTTCCTTGTCCCAGTGGAATCCCATCCAGCGGATGTCTTCCTTGATGGCATCGACGTATTCGGTGTCTTCCTTGGTCGGATTCGTGTCGTCATAGCGGAGATTGGTCTTGCCGCCATATTTCTCTGCCAGTCCGAAATTGATGCACAAGCTTTTGGCGTGTCCCAGATGCAGGTAGCCGTTAGGCTCCGGAGGGAAACGTGTCATGATGCTGTCCACCTTGCCTGATTTCAGGTCATCTTCGATTATTTCCTCAAGGAAATTCAGTTTTTTCGTCTCTTCCATCGTTGGTCGTATGATAATAACCTACAAATTTACAAAAAAGCAGGCAATATTACAATCTGGCCATCATTTCCAGACACATCCTTCCGTTGTGGTATGGACATTTCCAGAAACCTGCGCGGTCTTCGGTCAGGTTCGGTGTACCGTCAGCCTTGATGCTCCAGTACCATTCTCCATCGGGACAGAGAAGGTTTTTCTTTATGAATTCCCATTCCAAAGCGGCCCTTTCCTTCCATTCCGGATTTCCCGTGAGTGAATATTGATCCGTGCAGCCTACCACGGTTTCTGCCTGGACCCACCAGTGCCGGTCAGCGTCCTTCTTTCCCGTAGAGGGGTCATATTCGTAAACCATTCCGCCGTCCGCGGACCATCCTTCCATCGCGGCTTCAGCGATCCTCCGGCAGGCAGAGTTGACTTCTTCCTTCACGAGGCTGTCTCCAAGCACATCGGCGGCCTCCCGCAGCAGCCATGAGGCTTCTATGTCGTGACCGTATGATACCTTGGTGGAATTGTAAGTCCAGTCGTCCCCGAAGAAGAGTCCGAGGTGCCCGTCAGGCTGGATTATCCTGGAGAGGAATATTCCTATCATATTCTTCAGTCTCTCATGCAGCCCCTCGTCTTTCCAGACGCGGTAGAGATTAGTGTATCCTTCCAGGATGTGCAGATGAGTGTTCATGGTCTTGGAATCATTCTGGTCCTTGTCGGACAGACGAACGTCTCCGATGGGACTCCAATCCCTTCCGCAGGCCTCCGTGTAGCCGTTGTTCTCCTTGTCGAAACTGTGTTCTTCGATACAGCGGCAGAAAGACTTCGCCAGTTCCAGGGCTTCTGCGTTTCCGGTGGCCCTATAGTATTCCGCAAGTCCGTATATTCCGAAAGCTATGGCGTAGAACTGCTTCTTCGTATCCTTGGGTGCGCCATCTGCTTCCAGGCTCCAGAAAAGGCCTCCGTGCTCCTTGTCTGTGAACCGGTCCCTTATCTGAACATAGGCCTTTCCTGCGGTTTCAAGGTATTCCTTTTTCTCCAGGACTCTTGCGGCTGCAGAGAAAGTCCAAAGTATCCGGGCGTTGAGGATTGCACCCTTCTCCGCTCCTTCCACGAGGTTGCCGTTACCGTCCATCCTGCCGTGGAAACCTCCTGCGGGATCTGTCATTCTCTTTTCCCAGAAAGGCAGGATATCAACTTCCAGTTCATCCTGGAACAACTGTTTTTCAAGTGAATACATTCCAATCTGATTTTCAGTCTATTAATACAAAGATACCATTTCTTGTCCAATTTGCCCGCAAAACGGGTCTGCCAATCAAAAAAATGTCAAAAATGTACAATGTTTCTGAACTTTGACGTATATTTGAGCAAATAATGCGAAACTTATGTCCCAGGTCCTTTCTGAAATATGCAACCTCGCTCCGAGCGACTGTTTCTACATCGTCGAACGCCACAAGTCTGAATTCACCTATCCCTTGCACAGGCACAGGGAATATGAGCTCAACTTCATACAGAACGGCGCCGGTGTCCGCAGGGTCATCGGTGACAGCGTTGAGACGATAGGGGACTTCGAACTCGTCCTCATTACGGGAGAAAATCTTGAGCACGTTTGGGAACAAGGTACCTGTAAATCGCCTGATATCAGGGAAATAACCATCCAGTTCTCTCCGGAACTTTTCGCTGAGGGATTGCTCGGGAGGAATCAGTTCACCAGTATCAACAGGATGTTTTCGAGAGCTACCCACGGCCTGGCGTTTCCGCTTGAGTCGATAATCAAGGTCTATGGCCTGATCGACAGCCTTGCCACCGAGAAAGACGGCTTCAAGCAGTTCATCAGCTGCCTGATGATGCTTTACGAACTGTCCAAGTGCCAGGCCAGGGAATTGGCGAGCAGTTCTTTCGCAAATTCACCGAGGGATGCCGAAAGCCGCCGCGTATTGAAGGTGAAGGAATATATCAACGAGCATTATGCAGAGGAACTTACGTTGCCTCAGCTGGCCGCTGTCGTGGGAATGAGTCCGAGCTCTTTCAGCCGCTTCTTCAAGATTCGCACGGGGAAGACGCTTTCGTCTTATCTGAGTGGAATCAGACTTGGAAATGCCGCCCGTGCTTTGGTTGACACAACTACCACTGTATCAGAGATATGCTATTCATGCGGCTTTAATAATCTTTCCAATTTCAACCGTGTATTCAAGGCCAAGAAAGGAATGACGCCACACGAGTTCAGGTCGATGTATAAGAAGAAAAAAGTCATCGTCTAGCCGTTTATTTGCAATTTTTAGCAAAATAGTATTTGTTTGCGACTATCAGACTACGTATTTTTGTAGCCTGATATTATATATTATTTGTGGCAAATCGATAATACTCAATATCATTTTAATTATTAACCCAAAATCAGTAACATGAAAAGTAAGCTATTTACTTTGATGATTGCGCTGATGTTCAGTGTCGCAGCGATGGCACAGAACGTCAAGGTGACCGGTACGGTCGTTGACGCTCTCGGACCTGCGATCGGCATGAGCGTAGTCGAGCAGGGTACCACCAACGGTACCATTACCGATATGGACGGCCATTTCGAGCTGTTCGTCGCCCCTGGCGCGACCCTCGAGATCGGCGGTATCGGTTACAAGACTCAGCTTATTCCTGTTGGTGACCGTACGGACTTCAATGTCGTACTGGAAGAGGACAACGAGCTTCTTGATGAGGTCGTGGTCGTCGGTTACGGTACGCAGAAGAAGAAACTCGTCACTGGTTCCACCATCCAGGTAAAGGGCGAAGATCTTGTCAAGCTTAATTCAACCAATGCTCTCGGAGCCATGCAGTCATCTTCACCTGGTGTGCAGATCATGCAGACTTCAGGACAGCCTGGTGAAGGATTCAACGTGGCTATCCGCGGTATGGGTACCACCGGTGACTTCGCACCTCTTTATGTGATCGACGGTGTGACCGGCGGCAGCATCAGCTCGCTGAATGCCTCCGACATCGAATCCATCGACATCCTCAAGGATGCAGCATCCTGCGCCATCTACGGTGCCCGTGGTGCTAACGGTGTCGTACTCATCACCACCAAGCAGGGCAAGGCTGGAAAGTATCAGGTGACCTATGACGGCTACTATGGCTGGCAGAATTCTCCTACGATGATCGACCTTCTCGATGCCAAGCAGTACATGGCTGTCGAGAACATGGTCACCGTCAACAACGGTGGAGCTCCGATCGACTGGGCCGGAATCCTGGACGCAGACCTTTACAACAGCATCCAGAACGGTTCATTCACCGGCACCAACTGGCTTGAGACCATCCATAATGCCAATGCTCCTATCTCCAACCACGCTGTCAACATCGTGGGCGGTAGCGAACTGTCCAAGTTTTCAGCCGGTGTCAGCTACACCGGTCAGGAAGGTATCTTCGGATACCCTTGCCAGTCTGACTACAAGCGTACGACCGTGCGTCTGAATTCCGACCATGTGCTCCTCCGCAAGGACGACCTGGATGTCATCACCTTCGGTGAGAACATGACCTACGTCTACAGCGTCAAGCAGGGTATCGGTATCGGCAACCAGTACTGGAACGATATTTCCAACGCACTCCGTGCCAATCCGCTCGTTCCTCTCTACGGATCCGACGGAGAATATTCCGATTTCGACGATCTCGAAAAGACCGGCCTCTGGACTCTGAACAGCTACACCAACAACCCTGTTCTGGCATTGGTCAAGTCCTCTCGTGGTAACAACAATTCCCAGAGCCATGGACTGAACCTCTCAGCCCACCTTCTTGTCCAACCGATCAAGGACCTCGTTTGGAGGACCCAGTTCAACTTCAAGCAATCTGCAAGCTCCTATCGTCAGTATGGTATGACCTACCAGGCTACCAACTACGACTTCAGCTCGACTGATGCAGTAAGCCAGAACGCTTCCGTGGGCTGGCAGTGGTCTTGGGAAAATACCGTGAACTACAAGTTCACCCTTGCTGAGAACCATCATTTCGATGCTCTCGTGGGTTCCACCATCGAGAAGAACGGCTTCGGAGAAAGCGTCGGCGCAGGCAACTCCAACGGCGCATGGCCGAACCAGTGGAAATATGCCTATGTTGGCAACATGACCGGTACTCCTACCATTTCCGACATCTCCGGATCGACCTGGGGTGACTGGGGGCTTGCTTCATTCTTCGGCCGTGTCAACTATGACTATGCCGAGAAGTACATGCTTTCCCTCATCCTCCGTCGTGATGGATCTTCCAACTTCGCAAGGGGACACCGCTGGGGTACATTCCCTTCAATCTCCGCCGGTTGGGTGATCACCAACGAAGACTGGTTCGACTTCAAGGGAATCGACTTCCTGAAACTCCGTGGAAGCTGGGGACAGAACGGTAATTGCAACGTCAGCAACTTCCAGTATCTTGCAACTGTGAACCTTACCGCCGACGACGGTGGCTACGCATTCGGTCACGGTGGCCTGTCAGTATATGACCAGGGTATCTATGCAGACACCCTCGCAAATGAGGACATCACCTGGGAGACTTCCGAGCAGGTCGACCTCGGTTTTGACGCACGCTTCTTCAGGAACAGGCTCAACGCCACCTTCGACTGGTACAGGAAGGCAACCAAGGACTGGCTCGTCAATGCCCCGGTAATGGGACACTTCGGTGCCAATGCTCCTTACATCAACGGTGGTGACGTGGTCAACAAGGGTGTCGAGTTCGCTCTGAACTGGAACGACTCCATCAACCCTGATTTCTCTTATAATATCGGTGTCAACTTCGCTCACAATACCAACGAGGTTACCCGTATCGCCAACGATGAAGGAATCATCCACGGCCAGGGCAGCGTCGTCCAGGGTATCGCAGAGCTTTACCGTGCTCAGGTAGGCTATCCTATCGGTTACTTCTGGACCTACAAGACCGACGGTGTGTTCCAGAATCAGTCTGAAATCGATGCTTGGAAGGCTGCAGGCAAGGGCACCATCGTGGACACCCCTGTTCCTGGTGACCTCAAGTTCGTCGACCTCAACGGAGACGGTGTCATCGATGACAACGACAAGACCATGACCGGTGATCCAAATCCTGATTTCACTGCAGGTCTCAACCTGTCAGTTTATTTCCACGGATTCGACTTCGCAGTGTCCGGTTACGGAATGTTCGGCCAGCAGGTGTTCCGCGCCCTCAGGCGTTACACCGACAGCCAGTGGGACAACTACACCACTGAGGTTTACGACTTCTGGCACGGAGAAGGCACTACCAACAAGTATCCTCGCCTTGTCCCTGGAACGAACTACAACTACATCAACAATTCTGATATCTTCGTCGAGGACGCTGACTTCTTCAGGATCCAGACCATTACCCTCGGCTATGATTTCAAGCGAATCTGGAAGAACGCCCCGTTCGGCCAGTGCCGCTTCTATGTTCAGGGACAGAACCTGTTCTGCTTCACCAAGTACAAGGGTATGGACCCTGAGGTTGGTAGCTCCGCCGGCTTCGACAGCTGGGCCAAGGGTATCGATCTTGGATTCTATCCGCAGGCAAGGACTGTTCTCGTTGGTCTTAACCTCAAATTCTAAACGGAACGGAAATGAAAAAGATTATCTATATCGCAGCTGCTGCTGCAATGACACTTTCACTCGCTTCCTGCGAGAAGTTCCTCGACACGACCAACTACTGGTCCAAGACTACAGAGGACGTTCCTGCCACTGCGGCTGATGCCGAGGCTTTGATTACAGGTATCTACAACAACCTGAACGTGTCTATCGGTAACAATGTCCACGTGAACCATTTCCTTTGGTCCGAGGCTGCTTCCGACGACTGCCTGGGTGGTGGTGGAACCAATGACCAGACCATGCAGGCCGAAGACCTCATGCTGAACTTCGGCTCTGACATGTACAACAATTTCTACGTAGACCGTTACAAGGGTATCGCACGTGCCAACATGGCCATCGCTACCATCGGCAACGTAGAGGATCTCTCTGAGACCAGGAAGAACCAGCTTATCGGTGAGGCTTATTTCCTCAGGGCTTGGTTCTACTATGAACTTGGCTCCATGTTCGGCAACATCCCTATGCCTACCACCACCGCTGCTGACGCTACCCAGCCTCAGGTCAGTGGAGAAGCCTTCTGGGGACAGGTCCTCGAGGACTGCAAGAACGCTATCGACCTTATGCCATCCACAGTTTCCGACCGTGGCAACGGCCATGTGGACAAGTACTGCGCCGAGGCTCTTCTCGGCAGGGTTTACCTGTTCGCAAGCGGATTCCTCGGAGTCGAGTCTTTCACAACTCCTGACGGCAGTACAATCGACAAGAGCTATGTCGGAAAGCAGATTTCAGACTGCGTCAACAATTCCGGCTACAGCCTCGTAAGCGATTATCACAATCTCTGGGCTTATACCAACAGGTGCTCGGTAGAGGACGAACTCTCTCCTTACAAGGGAAGGGGTTACAAATGGGCTGAAGATGACGGCGCCACCAATCCTGAGGCAATGTTCGTCATCAAGTTCAACACCCAGCCTTCCTGGAGCACCACCATCGGTTATTCCAACCAGACCGCCCTCTTCCTCGGTGTCCGTGGACAGAGTGACATCACCAGCAAGGGAAGTACATTCCCATTCGGTACCGGTTGGGGCATGTGCCCTGTTTCTCCTCAACTCGTGAAGGACTGGGAGGCTGCAGAACCTAATGATGCTCGTCGTGAGGCTTCCATCATACAGGTAGACCGCTGGAAGACAACTTCCGGATATACCTATGTATATGGAGGTGATTCCAATATCCAGGAAACCGGTTACTACCAGACCAAGATCATGCCTGTCATCGCGAAGAAGGCTGATGAGGATGGTTACTGGGCTTCCTTCTCCAATGCCATGTACGACCTTACCTGGTCTTCAGGCAATGAGGATAACTTCCAGCTGAACAGCATCAACGACATGGTTATGATCCGTTTCGCCGAAGTTCTCCTTATGGATGCCGAGCTTAATAACAACCAGAACAGCTTCGATCTGGTCCGCGCCCGTGCAGGCTTGTCCTCAAAGGCAATCTCCACTGACGCAATCCGCAACGAGCGCCGTTGGGAGCTTGCTTTCGAAGGCGTACGCTACGGTGACCTCCGCCGCTACGGCGAGGCTTACGCAGTTGCTGCTCTAGACAAGCAGGAGGGCGTGAAGTGCTGGAATGCCGGAGTCGAAGGCACGAACACCGCTTCCAAGTTCAATGGAGGCTACGGTGCCCGTTATTCTGCTACCAAGGGCTTCGCTCCTATCCCTACTTCACAGATTTCCCTTTCTGCCGCAGCAGGTGAGGAATACAAGTATGTACAGAACGAAGGTTGGGGTTCGACCGGAGTTGAATTCCCTGGTTGGAACTAATAAATGCATTCGGATATGAAAAAAGCACTATACGTATTCATGGCAGCAGTTGCAGGTCTTGCTTTCGCATCCTGCAAGCCAACCCTCATCGAGGGTCCTGATCCATATGCAAGCGTTTCTGCATCAGAACTGGAAGGGGCGATGTCCTTTATCCAGTACTCCGATGCCGCTTACACTACCCAGGCTGCTGATGGTAATTACATTACCTACAATACCAATCCTTCGAAGGTCGTCCAGTTCTACAACTACAAGTCCGACGGAGTGACCGAGAACCTTCTTGCTACCGGTGCTACCGGAAGTTTCGTTCTCAAGCCAAAGCGCGGAGGCAGTCCTTCCCAGACCGTTTACTGCCGTGTCGTGAACGCTGACGGCTCCATCACTGAATTCTCACACACATTCAACGTCTTCGTCCCTGGTGACCTTGATCCTGAACTCAAGCTCTTGCTCGGAGAGTCCGGCAAGAAGAGCTGGACCTGGAACTGCGAGGGTGTCACCTGCTGGGGTAATGCAGGTAACACCGGAAACGGAGCCGCTTTCACCGGAACCGTCGTCGATGGCCAGTGGTGGGGCGTTGAAACCGCAGAAGGCCTCATGGACCAGCTTGACCACGCAGGTGGCTCCGCTACCGGAGCTGAGGACAGCAATGCCTACATGACCTTCGACGAGGACGGAAACATCACCGCCTACAAGTCCACCGGAGATGTCATCTACAGCAGTACCTTCGAACTGAAGGACTATGACGCATCCCGTGCATCTGGCTGGGAGATCGCCAAGCTTGTAACCAAGGATCCTGCAGTCCTCTTCCCGTTCTCCATCAATGAGGGCGGCAAGTCAGTCACCGAGTTCGACGTCATGTATCTTGACAAGAACTACATGACCCTGGTTTACACCAAGGGCAACGCAGCCGGAAGCTGGGGTGAGATCACCTACTGGAGATTCCTTAACAAGGACGACTATGAAGGCGCCCTCAACGGAGGAAGTTCCCGCAAGTGGGGATGGAAGTATGCCGACGCTCCAGTATGGGGCAATGCCGGTAACTCCGGTAACGGAGCCGGGTTCACCGCAGGTGTAGTCGACGGTCAGTGGTGGGGTGCTACCCCAGAGGAACTCCTCGGTCAGACCGCTCACTCCGGTGGTGTGACCACCGGTGACGAGAGCTACGATGCTTATATGGTCTTCGACACTGACGGAAACGTCAACTGCTACAACGCAGACGGTGGCAAGATCCGTGGCGGTTCTTACGAGCTCGACATGTATTCCGACGGACGCAATGCCGGTTGGGAACTCGGTAAGCTCAAGACCCAGAACATCCTCTTCCCATTCTCCATCAACGAAGGCGGAGTCGTGGCTCCTGAATTCGATGTGATGTACATGGACGGTAACAACATGACTCTGGTTTACACCAAGGGCAATGGCTCTGGCAGCTGGGGTGAGATTACCTGGTGGAAGTTCGGTCCTAAGGAGTAATCAATCCTTGAAACTTTTAATTAGCCGTGAAGCTCATTGCTTCACGGCTTTTTTTTTGTTACATTTGTATTTTTCTCATAATTGATTCATTATGAGAAAGGACACTCAGATAATAATATCAACCGTATTCTGGCTGGCACTGGCCTTGTTTTGGTTCCTGGCCTATCCCCAGGCATTGGGATTCCAGGAACAGAACCAGTTGTTCCTTTTTACCTGGGATTATCTTGGGGAGCGGCTCTCGGTGACCGGTGGACTTGCCGACTGGATAGCTGAATTCCTGACACAGTTCAATCATATTCCTTTGCTTGGCGCCCTGATCCTCTCCGGACTTTTCGTGCTCCTGCAGATGCTGGTGTACAAGCTCTCTGGGACGGATTCCTTGGAGTGGTATCCACTGAGCTATATTCCTTCACTCCTTGTGCTCATCCAGATGGGCGACATATATGCGATGCCGGCCCACTTGGTGGCGCTGATCCTTGCTGCAGCACTTTCTCTTTATTATATGAGGAAGCCGTCGTGGTGGCTGCCACTCATCGCCATTCCTCTCGGATTCTGGCTGGCAGGTCCGGCGATCTGGGTATTCGTCCTCTTTGTCATATTCTTCCACCGGAAGCCGGGAGACCTTCTTTGGCCTCTTTACCTGCTTGCAATCATATTCCTTTCAAGCAGGACTTTCATGCGACAGTATCCTCCGAAGATGATATTCTTCGGAATCAACTATTATAGGTGGCCGTTGACGGTTCCGGCCCTGCAATTGATAGCCGCTGCTTCCGTATTCCTTGTACCTGTGGCCATCAAATTGCTGCCTAAGGCCAGGAATTCCCTTATGATGGCTGTATCTTGCGCCTGCATCATTGCAGTTGGTGCTTTCTTCGGAATCCGTGCGACTTATGACAAGGATACTTATGAAATAATAGCCTACGACCAGCTGGTGCGCCAGGAAAAGTGGCAGAAGGTGGTTGACAGGGCTTCCAAGTATCAGCCGAAGTCGGACATTGGTTGCGTCAGCGTGAACCTGGCCCTGTTCATGACCGGCAAGATGGATTCCATGGACAGTTTCTACCAGTGCGGGACCCGGGGGTTGATAATGCCGAGGGTCAGGGACCTCATTTCCAATGTCTCTTCTTATGAGGTTTTCTGGAGGATGGGCTTCGTCAATTCTGCCTTGCGCTATGCCTTCGATTCCCAGGAATCCGAGATGAATTTCCGCAAGAGCGGACGCTTCATGTCCAGGATGGCCGAGTGCCAGATAGTGAACGGACGCTATGAGGTCGCGAGGAAATACCTGGATATTCTCAAGCACAGCCTTTTCTACTCCAAGTGGGCGAAAGAACAGGAAAAATTCCTCGGCAATGAGGAATTGATAGCCAATGATCCGGTGTATTCTTATCTCAGGACAGTGAAATTCGACAATCGCTTCCTTTTCAACTACGACGAGATGGACAAGATGCTTTACATCCTTGCCAGCCAGAACGGGAACAACATAATGGCCAGGTCATATTTCGTGGCCTGGAAGCGGCTCCAGGAAGCCGAAGGAGGTGAACAATGATAAGGTTGTTGCCAGTACTCGCTATTGCCCTGCTCATGGTTTCCTGCGGCAGGACTAGCATTTCCAGCAATGTCCAGCCTCCGATATTCCCTGACTATATCGACGTGACAATTCCTGCGCAGATTGCTCCGATGAACTTCAATCTAATGAGCGGGGCAAGGAGGGTGTATGTAAGGGTCAAAGGCACTAAAGGTGGTGAAATTACCGCTTCCGGGAAATATGCCCGGTTCAGCCCTCGCAAGTGGCGCAAGCTGGCCGAGGCCAACGTCGGCGGAGACTTGGTTTTCACCGTCCTTGGCCGCACCGGGAAGGTCTGGACCCAGTACAATGATTTCAAGATGCACGTGAGTGAATACCCCCTTGAAGACTATGGTGTCACCTACCGCCGCTTTGCTCCGGGATACGAGACTTACAGCCGAATCGGCCTTTACCAGAGGGAATTGGGAAGTTTCAGGGAGACTCCGATGATTGAAGGAAGCCTGATCCCGGGCCAGTGCGTCGGCTGCCACACCGCCAACGCCACTGACCCTCAGCAGTTCCTCTTCCACGTACGCGGAAAGCACGGAGCAACTGTGATGCAGCTCGAGGGAAAACGCAAGTGGCTGACCACCAAGACCGACAGCACCATCAGCAATGCGGTGTATTCCTATTGGCACCCGTCGGGAGACTTCGTGGCCCATTCAACCAGCTTCATCCACCAGAATTTCTGGACCGCGGGGAACAGCTATATCGAGGTATATGACGACGCATCCGATGTCGTGGTACACAATGTCCGTACGGATGAGATGATCCTTTCTCCGCTGCTGATGACGAACGATTTCGAGACTTATCCAGTGTTCTCCGTGGATGGAAGGACCATGTTCTTCTGCTCGGCCCCGGAGCGGAATCTCCCTGCCGAGGCCGATGATGTCCGTTACAGTCTCTGTGCTATCAGTTTCGATCCTGGGACCCAGACATTCGGTGACCACGTGGACACCCTCATAAACGGTCCCGCAATGGGGAAGAGCATCACCTTCCCGCGCCCATCCTATGATGGCAAATGGCTGATGTTCAGCGTGGCGGATTTCGGTTGCTTCCCGAACAACCACAGGGAGTCGGAACTTTACCTGATGGATCTCAGGAATGGTTCCGTCCGTCCTATGGAAGGAGCCAATTCGGACTACAACGAGAGTTTCCACAATTGGAGCAGCAACTCCCATTGGATCCTGGTCACGAGCCGCCGCATGGACAGCCTGTACAATTGCATATACATTTCTTCGGTGGATGATGAAGGAAACACCACCAAGTCTTTCCTCCTTCCGCAGAAGAACCCGTGGAAATTCCACCACAATACCTTGTTTACGTTCAATGTGCCTGATTTCACCAAGACACGTGTCGATATGAAGACTCGCGGATTGTTCAAGGAGGCATTTTCGGACAAGAGAGTCCAAGTCACAGTCAAGTAACAATGAGAAAGATACTTTATTCAGCCCTTCTGACATTTCTTATGGCTTCGTGTTCAAGTTCGCACGAAGGTTTCGTGATCCACGGTTATGTGGAAGATCCTACCCTGGACGGGGCCCAGGTTTTCCTGGTGCCGCTCAAGGATGCTGTCAAGGAGAACATAGATTCCGTAGTGATCAGGAAGCAGAAATTCGAGTTCAAGGGAACGACGGAAAGGATGTCGGACATAAGGATAGAGAAACTGCGCCGGATCGGTACCCAGAACCTTCTGGTGGTGACCGAGCCTGGGGATATATATGTCACGATAGGAAAGCAGAGCAGCGGCTACGGGACCCCTCAGAACGATTCGCTCCAGGTTTGGAAGCAATTGACTGAATATCGCAACCAGGCTGTCAGGATCCTTCATGAAGGGGGGATGAAAGAGCAGTCCGATTCGGTCAACAAAGCCTATCGGGACCGGACCCGCCAGATGGTATTGAATTTGCGGGAAGGGACATTGCATGACTTCCTCGACGGGCTCTATCCGGAGAGGAATATTACTGAAAACAAATAAGTTCAAAATATGAAAAAGTTTCTGTTAGCTCTCGGAGCTTTGACTGTCCTGGTGTCTTGCGGCGGCAATACTGACGAACCTAAGCAGGAGGAATCTGTTCTCACCGTAACCACGAAGTCTTTGTCCTTCGATTCAAATGGAGGAACCCAGACTGTCAACGTGGTGTCTTCAATCGATCCGAGCATCAACTGCAAGGACTCCTGGCTTACTGTCACGAAAGGAGAGTACCAAGACAAGAATGTCCAGCTTACGATCGTTGCGGCCGCCAATGCTACCACGGCTGCAAGGAAAGGAACCGTGTCTGTGAACGGCGACAAGAAAACCATCAATATCGAAGTCACCCAGGGCGTGAATGAATATCCTCTCGAGGTGGACAAGAGTTCGATCTCCTTTACTTATGCCGGTGGCGGAGAGAAGGTTGTTTCCTCTTCGACATCGGAAGTTTCCATCACCGGCGGTGCCGACTGGTGTACTGCAACCGCAGGGAAGCAGGCCGATGACAGGAAGACGGAGATAACCGTGCTCGCAGGTCCTAATCTTTCCGGTGCTTCAAGAAATACTTCTTTTACGATCAAATGTGGAAATGAGTCCAAGACCGTGGATGTCAAGCAACCGGCCTTGGGAACTATATCTACCGCTGCTGCGACCGCTTTGACTCAGGATGCGGTCTACGACAAGCTCAAGATGGGATGGAACCTCGGCAACCAGATGGAGGCCAACAACAACGGAGTGGCCGGAGAAACCATCTGGGGCAACAAGAAGACCACCCAGGCTGCATTCAACGCTGT
>JBGVAE010000102.1:0-5352 GCA_045224215.1 Candidatus Cryptobacteroides sp.
AGGGAAATCTTGGTCTGGGCGGTTGCCGGAAGGAGGGCCGCAAAGAATATTGCAGCGCTGAGGATGGTTTTCAGATGCTTCATATCAGTTCAGTGTTGACTCTCACGAAGATACGGAAAAAATACTGTTTCTTCATAACTTTCCCTTTGAGAGCACTGCCTTTTTGGGTATATTTGTGCATAATCGGATTCATCCAAGTTTATGAAAAATATATATTTCAAAAAGCTGCTATTGATACTTTGCCTGATAAGTTTATTTTCGTGTTCTTCGAAATATGATTTAGAGGAACCGCCTCTTTATGATTATGAACTTTCTTCGGATGAACAAGTTTTATCTTTAGCCATTAAAGATTATGCCACAGAACTCTCGATAGAGTATTGGGAAGGAGCATTGGAAATTCATTCAACGCAGCCGGAGTTGGTCAAACATGCTAGTTGGGGGTCTGAATATCAAAGTATCATCTTTGTTTCTGGTGGATGGTTTACCGTCCAAACTACTAAAGAGCAAATAAATAAGCTGGAAATTAAGCTTGAAAAAAACGAGAGCACAAGCCCAAGACATATGGAGATTTATGTCGATTTTGGTAACAAAAACCGTTCGGGAAAAACAACCCAGAAGACAGGCCATGGCTATCATCTGTTCCTCCATCAAGCAGCCGGCTTTTGAAACCTTATAATTAATTTATAACTGCTATTATTCCCGCTCGTGTCTAAATCCGGCACATGCCGTAGAATATGACAATACATATACATACAAGGAGGACGACGATCATACTTATTCCTGGCATTTTAGACTTATAACATACGACATCCCTTCGGAAGGCCTTCCATATGCTATTTATTATTAATGATAATTAGACGTAGAAATATGATTGAATTATATTTCAAAAAGTTTTTGTTGATACTTTGTCTAGCAAGTTTATTTTCTTGTTCTTCGAAATATGGCGTACTTAAGTATGACCCGAAACAGGAATATACGTTTACTTCGGAGAAACAGACTTTCTGTTTTCCTTTGGAAGATTTTTCCACCCAACTAGAGATTCACTATTGGGAAGGTTCCGGGGAGTTGGTTAAACACACTTCTACTGGACATAGCGAAATGATAGATTTTTTTCTTGAAGGGGAATGGTTTACAGCCCAGGCAACCCACGAAATCCCTACGAGATTGGAAATCAAGCTTGATAAAAACGAAAGTAACAACCAAAGGCATATGGAGATTTATGTCGATATTGTTAACAGAAACTGTCGGGGAAAAACAACCCAGAAGACAGGCCATGGCTATCATCTGTTCCTCCATCAAGCAGCTGGCTTTTGAAACAGAATCTCGTTTTGAGATCACTGCCTTTTTGGGTATATTTGTAGAAAAGAACTACTGTCCCTGTCATGGCTTTCGTACATCTGCACGTCCACACCCAATATTCCATCCTCGACGGCTTTTCGTCGATCGAAACCTTGTTCAACCGTGCTGAGGAGATGGGAATGCCCGCCCTGGCCATCACCGACCATGGGAATATGTACGGAGTGAAGGAGTTCTTCAAGTATGCTGACAAGCATAAGGACAAGGAGACCGGACACTACAAGGTGAAGCCGATCATCGGTTGCGAGGTGTATGTCACCAGGCACTACGACCACAAGGTCAAGGACACCAAGCACGACAAGTACTACCACCTGATACTCCTGGCCAAGAACTTCGACGGCTACAGGAATCTTATGAAGATCGTTTCGACTGGCTTCATCGAAGGATTCTACTACAAACCGAGGGTCAGCCACGAGATATTGGAGAAATACCACGAAGGACTCATCTGCTGCTCTGCATGCCTTGCAGGAGAAATCCCGAAGGATATCCTGGCCGGGGATATCGATGCGGCACGTGATGCCATCAAATGGCACAAGAACCTCTTCGGAGAGGACTATTACCTCGAAGTGATGCTCCACAAGACCCAGGTTCCGGGACTTTCCCAGGATGTCTATGAAGGGCAGATGAAGAGCAACGAGGAGATATTCCGCCTTGCCGAGGAAATGGGAGTCAAGGTGGTGGCTACCAACGACGTGCACTTCGTGAATAAGGAAGACGGCCCGGTGCACGACCATCTGATCTGCCTGAACACCGGGAAGAAGATTTTCGAGACCGACAGGCTCCATTACACCCAGCAGGAATATCTCAAGAGCGAAGAAGAGATGGCGGCCCTGTTCCCGGACCATCCGGAAGTTCTGGCCAACACCCTGGAGGTCGCTTCCAAGGTCGAGGAATACCGGATCGACCAGGATTATGTGTTGCCTAAGTTCCAGATTGACAAGGATTTCCTTGCCGACATAGACAACCAGCTGGAGAAATATTCAGACATCATTGCCGAAGGGAAGAATGACAAGAAGGGGAATTACCGAGGAGACGAATTCTGCAAGTCGGTAGCCTTTCTCTGCCACCTGACCTACGAGGGTGCCCGGAGGCGCTACGGAGATGTTCTGACAGAAGAACAGCGGGAAAGGATTGACTTCGAGTTGAAGACCATCTGCAGGATGGGTTTCCCGGACTACTTCCTGATTGTCCAGGACTATATCGCCGCCTGCAGGAAAGAGGGCAGCCTGGTTGGTCCTGGCCGTGGATCGGCTGCAGGATCGGTGGTAGCCTACTGCCTCGGAATCACCAACCTGGATCCGATCCGTTACCAGCTCCTGTTCGAGCGTTTCCTCAACCCGGACCGCATCTCCATGCCGGATATCGACGTGGACTTCGAAGACCTCGGCCTGGCGCACAAGTACGTCGAGGACACCTATGGAAAGGACCATGTCTCCAGGGTCATCACTTTCGGAACGATGCTCGCCAAGGGTGCCATCAAGGATGTCGCCCGAATCCACGACCTTCCTCTCGACGAGTCCAACAGGCTTTCGGGCCTAGTGCCGGACAGGCTCAGGGAGAAAGTCATGAAGGAATATCCTTACAATCCGAAGTTGGATGAGCTCAAGAGCGGCTTCAAGGCTTTCGAGAAGGATGTGGAAATCCCTGATCCTGAGCACGAAGGACAAAAGGTGACGGTTAAGAAATGGTTCCAGAGCGGAATGGAGGAGACCGATGTCAAGATCACTCTCAAGAACTGCTACCGCCTGGTCCCGGAACTGAAGAACGAACTGGAGAACGGCTCCGACCAGGTGAAGGAGGTCCTCAAATATGCCCAGGCCATGGAGGGCTGTATCCGCCAGGTGGGAATGCACGCCTGCGCCACCATCATCGGACGCAGCAACCTCACGGAGCATATTCCTATCTGCCTCTCGCAGGACAAGGACACCAAGGAATATGTCTGGACTTCGCAGTACGACGGGCACTACATCGAGGACGTCGGGATGCTCAAGATGGACTTCCTGGGACTCAACACTCTGTCCATCATCCATGCCTGCCTGGACAACATCAAGCTGCGCCACGGGATAGACATAGACATCGAGTCCATCCCGATCGACGATCCGCAGACATACAGCCTCTACAGCCACGGAGACACCGACAGCGTTTTCCAGTTTGAATCTCCGGGAATGAAGCAGTGGCTCCAGAAGCTGAATCCGGAAAGGTTCGAGGACCTCATCGCTATGAATGCCCTCTACCGTCCGGGACCGATGGATTATATTCCTGACTTCGTGGACAGGAAGCTGGGTGTCAAGCCTATCGAATACGATCTTCCTGACATGGAAGAATTCCTGAAGGATACTTACGGTGTGACAGTCTACCAGGAGCAGGTGATGCTTCTGTCCCAGAAACTGGCCGGATTCACGAAGGGAGAGGCTGACAAGCTCCGTAAGGCGATGGGTAAGAAACAGATCGCCATCCTGAACGAGCTTAAGGACAAATTCATGTCCGGGGGCCTTAAGAACGGGCATCCGGAAAAGACCCTGGACAAGATCTGGAAGGATTGGGAGAAGTTCGCACAGTACGCCTTTAACAAGTCCCACGCAACATGCTATGCCTGGGTGTCCTACCAGACCGGTTGGCTGAAGTGCCACTATCCGGCTGAATTCTTCGCGGCCAACCTTTCCTGCAACCTGGACAACATGCCGGAAATCAAGAAGATCCTTGGCGACTGCAAGGCGCACAAGATCCAGGTCCTGAATCCTGATGTCAATGAGTCATATTCCCACTTCACTGTCAACAAGGAGGGGAATATCCGTTTCGGACTGAAGGGAATCAGGGGCTTCGGGTCAAATGTCGCAGAGATGATCATCTCCAACAGGGAGCAGAACGGCCCGTACAAGGATGTCTATGATTTCGTGGAAAGGATGGACGGGGTCATCAACCGTAAGGCCCTGGAATGCCTGGCGTATTCTGGTGCCTTCGATTCCTTCGGGTGCAACAGGGCGCAGTTCTTCCTCCTCTGCAAGAACGGGAATATGTTCATAGACGAGCTTGCCCGCTACGCAACTCTCTACAGCCAGGATTCTTCCAACTCCGCCGCTTCCCTGTTCGGGGAAATAGAAGAGTTGAAGCCTGTACGGCCGGAAATGCCGGAGCTCATCGGTGAGATAGATCCCCTTGCCTTCCTCCAGAAGGAGAAGGAATATGTCGGAATGTACATTTCCTCTCATCCTCTGGACAAATATTCCTTCGAAATGGAGCATCTGACCACATGTGAACTTACGGCTCTGAATGAACTGGTGGCAGACTGCGAGAAGAATAAAAAGAAGATGAAAGTGGCTGTCGCCGGCCTGGTGACAGATGTCAAAACTCTGATGACAAAGACCGGGAAGCCATATTCCCGGACCACCCTGGAAGACTACAGCGGGTCCTATGAGTTGACTTTGTTCGGAAAGGATCACGAGAACTTCCTGAGCTACCTGGTTCCTCATACGGGTCTATTCCTGGAGGGAGAGATTGACACCAAGTTCTTCGTTAAGCCGGAGGATGCCGCTCAGGGAAAGAGTTCTCCTTATGCTTTCAAGCTCAAGAAGATAACATTATTGGGGAACGTGGCCGAATCCCTAATAGCTTCATTCTCGCTGAACCTGCAGACTCCTCAGCTTACGGAGGAATTCCGGAAGGAGCTTGTCAAGCTGGTGAAGTCGAACGTCGGAAAGATTCCGCTCAAGATGTACCTTTACGATCCGGGCACCAAGTACAACATCGAATTCCATTCCACCAAGTTCAAGGTGGCCGTCACCACGGACTTCGTCAACGCCCTCAAGCGTCTCGGCGTCCAGTGCACACCTGTCCTGAAGTAACCCGCACGGGACCTTCTTACCAGGAAAGGGTGATGGGTTACTCCAGGGGGAGTTTGGGGTTGAGGGTGTCGAGGATGGTGCGGGCGAGGGCAGGTGGGACGAGTTTGGAGAGGTCTTCGAAAGAGGTTGAGGCGATGCGGGCAACGGAACCATA
>JBGVAE010000103.1:0-3303 GCA_045224215.1 Candidatus Cryptobacteroides sp.
CATACCACTTGCATTACCCGCTGATTTTGTGTAACTTAAAGGTGTAAACCTAAGCACTTAATCAGCTATGAAGATCCTCATCGACAACGGCCACGGCATCGACACCAAGGGCAAGCGAAGCCCCGACGGCCGTCTCCTGGAATACGCCCAGAACCGGCTCCTCGCCGGCCGCATCGTCACCGCCCTTCAGGCCCGGGGCCTGGACGCCTCGCTCCTGGTGCCGGAGGAAACGGACATCTCCCTGCCCGAGCGCTGCCGCCGCGTGAACGAGTGGTGCCGACAGCTGGACAGCCAGAACGTCATCCTCATCTCCATCCACTGCAATGCCGCCGGCCACGGCGACCGCTGGCTCTCCGCCCGCGGCTGGTGCGCCTACACCACTCCCGGCCCCACCGGTGCCGATGCCCTCGCCACCGCCCTCTACAACGCCGCCAAGGCCCACCTCCCCGGCATGCGTCTCCGCACCGACTACACCGACGGCGACCCCGACCAGGAAGCCGCCTTCTACCTCCTACGCCACACCATCTGCCCCGCCGTCCTCACCGAAAACCTCTTCATGGACAACCACGAGGACTGTGACTTCCTCCTCAGCAAAGAAGGCCAACAATCTCTTGTTGACCTCCATATCGATGGCATTATTTCCTACCTTGGTGTTTAGTCCTTCAAGCACCCAATCGGGACCACATAGACGCCGTCATCGCGTCGGTACGCAATCTCTCCGATGCCCACGAGAACCATCAGGAAAGACGGATTCTTCATCTTGGTAGGGTCAATCTTGTCCCGGAGCTTGATGAGCGTCTGGGCACCTTCGTTAATGAGGCCCTCTCCGCCAATCTTGATCTCGATAAGGCCGTAACTGCCGTCACGCAGATGAACGATAGCATCACATTCCAATCCTTCAGAATCACGGTAGTGATATACTTCTCCAAGAAGTCCGGAAGCATAAGTCCGGAGGTCACGCACGGCCAGTCCCTCAAAGTGAAGGCCGAAGGTATTGAAGTCCGACAGCAGATCACCCGGTCCGATGCCCAGGGCGGCAGTCCCGATGGACGGATCAGAGTAGTACCTGGTGTTGGTGGTACGGATGGCAGTCTTGGACCGGAGATTGGGATTCCAGGCCTTGGATTCCTCAATCACAAAGAGTTTCCGGAGTGCTTCAATATAGGCAGAGACGGTTTCCGCATCCATCCCTTTGGGCTCGTTGGCCTGCATGTCGGCAGCAATGGTCTCGTAAGGGGCCTGTGAAGCCACGTTCCTGGCATAGGAACGCATAAGCTGACGGACACGCTCCGGGTTACGGCGAACTTTGTCCACCACGCGGTTCATATCTTTCTTGGCCACGGAATCCACATAATCGAAAGCCTGGTCCAGGGCGATGTCTTTTTCCAAGTCAATCGCAGCCGGCCAGCCTCCACGGCAGAGGACGAATGCAAGGTCTTCACGGGAGAGACTGCTTTTGGCATAGATCTTCTCCGGAGCATTGAAGAGTTCCTTCAGGCTGATGGCGCCATTCGATTCTCCGGATTCATATAGTGCCATCGGGCGCATCTTCACCCAACCGTAACGGCCAGTACCGGAGTGGCGCATCTTCTTATTCTCTTCCTGCTTTTCTTCGTCTTCTTCCTCTTCTTCAACGGGAACGGATGAACCCGTCAGGATGTAATGGCCGTTACCGGGACGATGGTCCACGTCAAATCGGATGGTATCCCAAAGTTGCGGGGCTATCTGCCACTCGTCAAGCAGACGCGGATGTTCTCCTTCCAGCAACTCCTGAGGAGCCAGATCCGCTTTGAGGAGGTTTTCTTTCACCTTCTTGGGGTCATCCATATAGATGACGCTCTTGGCCTGCTGTTCGGCGGTAGTTGTTTTGCCGCACCACTTGGGACCTTCAATGAGCACGGCACCTTTACCAGCGAGTTTTCTCGCAAGGACTGAGTCGGCTATTCTGGGTTTGTATGTATCCATATCCTGTGTCTTTGGATGCAAAGATACAAAAAACCGGAGATTGTGGAAAAATTTTTCCGGAAATTATTGGAAATAAAAACCGACAAATAGTGGAATTGTTTTCCGATGTATATTAAATACCGCCGCCCTCCCACTCCGAGAGGATGGCAGTTCGTATAGCCAGAGAGTGCATCTACTTCTTTATTGCAATATACCCGCTCTCATCAATCATATCCGCGCCCTTCTGGGTAAAAAGGAATTGGTAGAGTTTATACGCCATACTCTCATGGTCTTCCGTCTTACGAACTGCCGCGTAAATACTGGATACGAAAGGATACTTGTTGGATCTCAATGATTCCTTGCTGGGGGCCACGCCGTCGATGGAAATCATATCGACCATCATTAAATCGCGGACCATTGCCGTGCAGTAGAAGAAAGGCGTGTAACCGATGCCATATTCATCGGCCTCAAGTTGTAGGTAGGGCGATGCCATCTGTGAGCCGATAATCTCATACATATAGGTCTCTTCGGTCCCGTCAATCATTTTCAGTCCATCCATAACCAGGGTTTCCATCTTCTCCTGGCTGCCGGAATCCGCATTGCGGATGTAAGGGGTAATAGCATGGTCCACCCCGCCGACCTCTTTCCAGTTGGTAATCTCACCAGTATAGATTTTCCGAACCTGGTCCGAGGTCAGGTTCTTGACGGGATTCTTTGGATTGACGATAAACACAAGGGCATCGATAGCCAATGGAGCCGTCTCCAACTCTACACCCAGCTCTACCGCAGACACCATCTCATTTCTGGAAATATCCCGGCTGGCGATAATCACGTCCGACTTGCCCTCGATGAGATTCATATAGGCTCCGTGCGTGCCGCTGCAAAGATTCTTACTCTGATAATCGTTCAGGGAGAATGGCGCTTTTTCAGAGTACAGATCCGGATTAATAACATAGACCCTTCCGCCCAACCAGTCCTGTTCCCATTTGTAAGGAACCCCAAGCAGCTTGTAGGCCACAAGGTCGCGTGCAGGCTTTGTACTTGTGGAGCAGTCCGTTAGCGGCCAGTCTTCCAGTTTGATGTCTTTCAAGTCCCCTTCGGGACTATCGATGCCATTACATCCGCAAACTATCAACGACAGCAATGCTGCGTAACTCATAATGTGCAACAACTTTTTCATACCGATATAACCCTCGTTATCTCTTTAACATACACCTTCACATCCATCGCCTTCCCGCCCTTCACGACAGCCCCGGCCCTGGTCTCCTCCAGCAGAGAAAATTTTATCATTTGAATATTGATATTGTTTATTTCTTTTCGGAGCTCGTCTATTTTTTTATTGCCAAGTTCTAATGCTTC
>JBGVAE010000104.1:0-9808 GCA_045224215.1 Candidatus Cryptobacteroides sp.
GCGGAAGTACTTCACGTTCTCCTGCTGGCGGTCATGGAGTTCATTGCTCTCACCGAGCATCTTGAACATCTCGATGCCGGCTGCCACGATCATAGGAGGCAGGGAGTTGGAGAAAAGGTAAGGGCGTGAGCGCTGGCGGAGCATGTCGATAATCTCCTTGCGGCCGGTGGTAAAGCCGCCCACGGTGCCTCCGAAGGCTTTTCCGAGGGTGCCGGTGAAGATGTCGATGCGTCCGTAGCAGTCATATTGTTCGGCAACTCCTCGTCCGGTCTTGCCGACAACTCCAGCTGAGTGGCTTTCGTCCACCATCACGAGGGCGTCGTACTTCTCTGCGAGGTCGCAGATCTTGTCCATTGGGGCCACGTTGCCGTCCATCGAGAATACTCCGTCCGTGCAGATGATCCTGAACCTCTGGGCCTGGGCCTCCTTGAGGCAGCGCTCGAGGTCTTCCATGTCGGCGTTCGCATAGCGGTAGCGGACTGCCTTGCAGAGGCGTACTCCGTCGATGATGGAAGCATGGTTCAAAGAGTCTGAGATGATGGCGTCTTCAGCTGTCAGAAGAGGCTCGAACACTCCGCCGTTGGCATCGAAGCAGGATGCGTAGAGGATGGTGTCTTCGGTGTGGAAGAAGTCGGAGATGGCAGCCTCGAGTTCCTTGTGGAGGTCCTGGGTTCCGCAGATGAAGCGGACTGATGACATTCCGAAACCGCGGGCGTCCATAGCTTTCTTGGCGGCCTCGATGAGTCTTGGGGAATCGGCCAGTCCGAGATAGTTGTTGGCGCAGAAGTTCAGTGCCTTGCTGCCGTCCTCGAGTACGATTTCAGCCGACTGGGCGGATGCGATGTTCCTTTCGTTTTTGTACAGACCTGCTTCCTTGATGGAGGAGAGTTCTGCTTTCAGATGTTCCTGGAATTTTCCGTACATATTGAATTATGTTAAAAGTTTCGTGCTTGTGACTTACAAATTTACCAAAATCCTACATAAATCGATAAATTAAATGTAAATTTGCACTTGCTAATATAGCAAATTAGAAGTGATATCCAATGAAAAATGTATTGGTTATAGGCTCGACAGGCCAGATCGGCTCGGAGTTGACTATGAAACTCAGGAGAATGTATCCTGAGGGGAATATTGTGGCAGGATTCATCAAGGGAGCGGAGCCTAAAGGCGTTCTCCTGGAAAGCGGCCCTTCCGCAGAGGCTGATGTCTGCAACGGAGAGCAGCTCCTTTCCATCGTGAAGGAATACAAGATCGACACGATCTACAACCTCGCAGCCCTGCTTTCCGCAGTGGCCGAGAAGAAGCCCCAGCTCGCCTGGCACATCCAGATCGACGGTTTGATGAATATCCTCGAAATCGCCCGCCAGGAAGGCTGCGCGGTGTTCACTCCTTCATCAATCGGTTCTTTCGGTCCGGAGACTCCGCATGTCAACACTCCTCAGGACACCATCCAGAGGCCGCGTTCGATGTATGGCTGCACCAAGGTTGCAACCGAGCTCCTAAGCGACTACTATCACAGCAAATACGGGGTTGACACGCGTTCCGTCCGCTTCCCTGGTCTTATTTCCAATGTCACCCTTCCTGGTGGCGGCACCACCGACTATGCAGTGGAGATCTACTACGCCGCAGTCAAGGGAGAAGAGTTCGTCTGCCCTATCGCCGCCGGTACTTTCATGGACATGATGTACATGCCGGATGCCCTGAAGGCTGCAGTGGACATCATGAACGCCGATCCTTCAAGGCTGAAGCATCGGAATTCATTCAACATTGCTTCGATGAGTTTCGATCCGGAGATCCTCGCAGCGAAGATCAAGGAGCATATTCCTGGATTCAAGATGCGTTACGAGGTGGATCCTGTGCGTCAGGCGATTGCTGATTCGTGGCCTGACAAGATGGATGATTCTTGTGCTCGTGAGGAGTGGGATTGGGCTCCGTCATTCGATCTGGAAAGCATGACGGTGGACATGATCACCGCTCTTCAGAAGAAGCTTCTATAGCCGGCTCACTTGATTTTTCCGACGGCTTGCCGTCCGATTTCCCAGCCTTCCTGGCGGCTTTGGCGTCCAGGCGGGCTTTTTTCTTCTCGTAGCGTTTGCGGTAGCGTTCGAGGACCTTCTGTTCCTTGGCTTCCCTCTTCTGCATGGCCTTGAGCTTCTTCAGGGTCTTGGCGCGTTGTTTCTTGAGTTCCTTTTCAGCCTTTACGGCATTGCGCTCGGCCTCTTCCTGTTCGAACTTGGCCTCCCTTTCAGCCCGCCGGGCTTCTTTCTCGGCCTGTTTACGGGCTTTCTCTGCCTGCTGGCGGGCCCTCTCGGCACGTTTGCGCTCCTGCTCCGCCTTCTTCTCCGCTTCCTTCAGGGCTTTCGGGTCCGGTTCCACCAATTCAGACGGTTTGGCAAGGGTGTCGGCCACAGGACCGGTAACTTCGAGGCTGTCCGGCTTGCCGACCTTAAGGCTGTCTCCGGCGGATGCCAATATGAGACTGTCGGCCTGTGGAGTCTGCAGACTATCCGGACTGGCCAGTTTCAGGCTGTCCGCAATCCGCTCAGCCTCCTTTCTTTCGGCCTCCAGACGCTTCCTCTCCGCATTCCGGGCCCTCTTGATGGAATCCTGCTGGGCAAGCATCTTGCGAACCTTGCCCATATGTCCCGGGAAATACATCTCGGTCAGAGGGAAGCCGGCCTGTGGGATGGCCTCGTACTTTTCCCTTTCCGATTCCCGCGGAGTAAGGAGGGTGATGTCGCTAGGGTCTTTCGGCCGCTTGTCCGGCTGCCATTCGAAACCCTTGAGGATCTTTTCGTCCTTCTTCATCTGGACCACCGGGTAGGCGTCGCTCTTGACTTCCTCGAAATAATTGAGGTCTTTGATGTTACCATCCTGGAAAGTGGCGGTGAGCATCTTGGACTCGAACTTATTGACCGTAGCCAGGGCGTCATTTTCTTCTATGAAGAACAATCCGGAAGCTCCTCCAAGCGAGTCAAATCGCTTAAGGGCTCCCGTAGTGTCGAAATATGCCACCATCTCCGTACCCTTGATCTGGTCGAAACAGATGGAATCTTCCTGGATCACGATGAAGGCGTTGGACATCAGGTTGGCCCTGTCGATGTTCCGGTCCTTGATGATCACGGCAATGCTGTCGGCAGTGTACTGGCGACGGATCTCATTCCAGACCACCGGATGCTTGTAGAGACGGATCAAGGAATCCAGGTCGTTGTATTCAAGGGAATCGCAGACCACCTGCATGTCGTTCCTGAATACTTTCACGTTGCTGATTCCCTTGAGGAAGCCGATCTTGGTGGAGTCTTTCGGGACGTTGGCAAGCGAGTCCTTCAAAGCCGTGGTGTCGGAGGGTGTCTCGAGAGTCTTGAGGGTGTCAGGAAGCTGTGGGGAGAATGTCCAAAGGGGTCTCCCGGGGGATATGTCCTCGTCCCAAGGAGCCGGCAGTATAGGGCCTGATGCTTTGTTCCCGCCGGTGTTCATGGCTGCCGCGGCATTAGGATCATCTTCCAGCATCTTCTTCCTGGCCTCTTCCGCTGCCGCGCGGGCCGCTTCGGCTGCCTTGCGGCGATATTCAGTGACGGCATCCACATCCAGTTCCTTGACCCTGGCGGCGGATTTGGAGATCTCCGACTCAGGAATCTCACATTTAGGAATGACACGGTAAACCAACGTGTCTGCACCCATGTAGACGGTGTCTTTCTTCTGGTCCTGGGTGGATATGGCGATGACCGCTGGGTCGCGGGTCATCCGGACATATTCAAGGGAGTCGATGTATTGCATGTAGCCGGCGACGGCGGCGACGTTCCTGGTGGTGTCCAGCAACTCCACGTGGCCGAACATCTCGGCATCGTTAGGGGTACGGTAGTACTTGAGGGTGTCGCACCAGGCTTCCTGATTCTTCGTCATCAGGTGGACGTCCTTAACGAATGTGAATATCTCCTGGGCGTGGTCGTACCAGCCGGACTTGGCTGAAAGCATGTTGTCGTCCCTCCAGGCATTGGTGTTTGTGCCGAAGAGGGCTATCTGGGTGCCGGTGTTGTAGTCCAGGGCGTCGGTCTTGACGAAGACCGAGTCGGTGTACATGTTGACGTTGCGCAAGAAGCTGAACTTCTTTATCTTGGCGTCGTAGGAGCCTTCGTCACTCTCGATGATCTGACCGTCCTTGTCCCTCATGGATGCGCCGGCCTTGAAGGTGGCGAGACTGTCCTTGGTGTTGTAGTCCAGGTTGTGGGTCCTGAGGGTGTTCTTGTCTTTGTCCTGAAGCTGGACCAGGGTGCCGCGGAACTGTGCCAGGTTGTCGTCGATAAGATAGTCCAGCTTGTCGCTCGAGAGGACGGTCCGGTTCTGGATGATCTTGACGTGACCGTAGCAGCGGATGATCTCCTGGTTGACATTCCAAATGGCGGTGTCGCAGATCAGCTTGGTGGAGTTGTGTTCGAAACGGGCATTGCCCAGCGCCTTGCGGTAGCTGACTCCATATTCCTCAACCTGCTGGAGCTCGTTGCAGCCCAGAAGGCGCACGAGGCTATCCCTCCGCTCCTGTTTCTGGGCGAAGAGGCTGCATGAAAAGAGCAGGAAAAGCAATGAATATTTGAGGCGTGCCCCGGACATTCCCTACTTGGTGAACTTGGATTCCCAGCCGGAGCGCTTGAACTCACAGTCCTGGAACATAGGATCTATGATGATGTGCGTCTCCTTGATCTTCCCATCCAGGAAGTCGTCAATGGCCTTCATCTGGCGGTCCATCTTGACCTGCCTCTGGAGCTGGCTGAAATCGTCATCAAAAGTGGCTGTATGTGAAGGAATTATCTTATCCACCCTGATGATCTTGTAGATGGTCTTTCCAACCACATAGTCCTTGACCTGGTCTTCGCGGCCGTCGTTGTCGGTGGATTCCACCGGCATTGAGATTTCTCCCTCCTTGAGGTCGCGGATGGCTCTGTAGTCCTCAGGCTTGAGCTGGTCGATCTCGAAGTAGGCTGAGCCGGTGTTAGGGTCGGCCATCTGGCCTCCGTTGGTGCGGGTGGCAGGGTCTTGGGAATAGAAGGAGGCGGCCATCGGGAAGGTCACTGCCTCGTTGTTGATCTCGGTGCGGAGGCTGTCCAGGGTCTTGAAAGCCTTCTCCCTGTCGGCGTCGGTGTACTTCGGCTTCATGAGGATGTGGCGGGCATTGAACATGTCGCCCTTCTTCTCGATGACTTCGATGATGTGGAATCCGTCCGGGGTCTCGACGATCTGGGAGATGACACCAGGCCTGAGAGCCATGGCCGCATCCGAGAATACAGGCCAGAAAATGGACTTGGAGGCCATTCCGAGCTCTCCTCCGCGGCGGGCGCTGCCCGGGTCTTCGGAATAGATCCTGGCAAGGGTGGAGAATTTCTCGCCGTTGATGATTCTCTCGCGGAGTTCGAGGAGTTTCTCGCGCACGGCCAGGTTGGCAGCTTCGCGGTCAGGATAGATGCAGATCTGGCTGAGCTTGTACTTGATAGGGATGATCGGCAAGTTCTTGCTGTCAACCGTGTCCAGATATTCCTTGACATCGTATGGGGTCATGTCAGGAACCTTCTTCATGATCTCGTTCTGCTCCTGCTGGGTGAGGCTCATCTCCTCATATTGCTTGCGCCATTCCTGGCGGAGCCTGTAGAGAGGCTTGCCGAAATATTCCTCGACTTTCTCCTCTCCTCCGAGGTAGGTCAGCATCCTGTCAGCCTGCTGGGAAATACCGCTCTCGACCATGTTGTTGTCCACTGTGAGGGAGTCGATGCGGGCCTGCATCAGGAAAAGCTTGTTTTCAAGGATCTGCTCAAGTACCTCGCAGCGGACGTTCCTGTCGGAGGAATATCCCTGGGCGCTCCTGTCCTTTACTGCAGACTCGATGTCCGAGATCAGGATGGCTTCGTTTCCCACAACGGCCACAGTCTTGTCTATGTACTTGTATTTCTGTGCTGAGGCTCCCGTGCAGAGGATGAGGGCAGCCAGAACTGTAAATACTGCTTTGCGTATCATTTCGAATATATTACAAAATTCTCCTTAACCTTGGCATCTTCTATCAACTCTTGTTCCAAAGTCGTAAGGAGTTCGTGTTTCCTTCCACTGAGGATGATGTCCTTTATGCGTTCTTCACAATAATCAACCGGTGCAATCTCCCCTGCTCCTATCATCCTGGACACATAGGCCAGTGAAACGTTGGTCTCTCCTCCAGGCATCTCTATGAACGAGCCTTTCTTCCGGGAGAGCATCTCCACGTAATCCACTCCGAATTCAGCGGCCAGGGTGACCGCATCGATCCAGCCGGCCGAGAAGTCGCGGTAACGCTGGGCCGTTCCGAAGGCGGCGCTGTCGGCAGCCTGGACGTCTGCAGGGTCGTCGGAGGACATAAGCCTCTTGATTTCAGGGAGACTCGGTGAGTCCTTCGCGATGTTCAGGAACCTTGCCTTCAGGATAGGCCGCTGGAGCTTGAAAGAGGATTTATGGGACGCGTAATATTCATCTATTTCCTTCCTGGTGACGTTGGTGTCGAGCCTTTCGGCTACATAATGCTGCTCGAAACGGTACCTTAGGAGGGACTTCCTATAAGCTTCGATCTCCTTCGAGATGTCTTTCTCTTCCTTGGAGAGGCGCTGCTGGGCTATGTCCTGGAAAGCCATGTCGGTTGCCCAGGAATTGATGTAGAGGTTGACGAGGTTCAGACTGTCTTCCGATGTCGTACCGGACGGAACGATGCCCTCAAGGTCAGCAAGATAGAGTTTGTGGTTCCCTAGTTTTGCGACCACTTCGTCGTCATGTATGATGGACTGGACAGCCTTGCATGAAGGCAAGACTGCCAGGGCCAGGATCATGGCGATGTGAAGGAGTCCGTTGCGCATTTCCTACCTGGAATAGTTAGGGGCTTCCTTGGTGATGGTTACGTCGTGAGGGTGGCTTTCGAGGAAACCGGCGTTCGTGATGCGGACGAAGCGGGCGTTGCGGAGTTCTTCCACGTTGTGTGCTCCGCAGTAGCCCATTCCGGCCCTGAGGCCTCCGACGAGTTGATAGACGACTTCGGAGACGGTGCCCTTGTAAGGGACCTGGGCAACGATTCCTTCAGGAACGAGCTTCTTGATGTCAGCCTCCATGTCCTGGAAATACCTGTCCTTGGATCCCTGCTCCATGGCTTCGAGGGAGCCCATGCCACGATAGGACTTGAAGCGCCTTCCGTTCATGATGATGGTCTCGCCTGGGGATTCCTCGGTACCGGCCAGCAGGGAACCTGCCATGATGGTGCTTGCTCCTGCGGCAAGGGCCTTTACGATGTCTCCGGAATACCTGATTCCTCCGTCGGCGATCACCGGGATTCCTGTGCCCTTGAGGGCTTCTGCGGCTTCCATCACTGCGGTCAACTGAGGTACGCCGATTCCTGCGATGATCCTGGTGGTGCAGATGGATCCTGGCCCTATGCCCACCTTGACGGCCTTGACTCCGGCGTCTGCCAGGGCCTTGGCGCCTTCTGCGGTGGCCACGTTACCGGCCACGATCTGGGCCTCTGGGAAGGCCTGGCAGGCCTTCCTGACCATCTGGATAACTCCTTCGGAGTGGCCGTGGGCAGTGTCGAGGACGACAGCGTCGGCTCCGGCGTCGAGTAGCAATCCGATCCGCTCGACAGTGTCGGACTTGATGCCGGCAGCAGCTGCCACCAGGAGGCGGCCCTTGCTGTCCTTGGATGCGATAGGGTTGTCCTTGATCTTCATCAGGTCCTTGTAGGTGATCAGGCCTACGAGCTTGCCGTCGGCATCGGTGACAGGCAGTTTCTCGACCTTGTTCTTGAGGAGGATCTTGGTAGCCTCAGCCATGGTGATGCCTTTCTGAACGGTGACGAGGTTCTCGGATGTCATCACGTCGGCGATGCGCAGCGACATTTCTTCCTGGAAACGGAGGTCGCGGTTGGTGACTATTCCGATGAGGAAATTGTTGGCGTCCACCACAGGGATTCCTCCGATGTGGTGCTTCTTCATCATGGCCAGGGCGTCGCCTACGGTGGCGTCAGGACGGATGGTGACCGGGTCGTAGATCATTCCGTTCTCCGCCCTCTTGACCCTGCGGACTTGTTCACACTGGATCTCTATAGGCATGTTCTTGTGAATCACTCCGATTCCGCCGGCCCTTGCCATCGCGATAGCGAGAGTTGATTCGGTCACGGTGTCCATCGCAGCCGACACGACAGGGGTATGCAGCCTGATGTCGGTGGTAAAGTTGGATGTGACGTCAACGTCACGTGGAAGTACATCTGAATGTGCCGGAACCAGCAACACGTCGTCGAAGGTGAGGCCTTCGGAAATCTCTCGGTTTACGAACTTCGCCATTGTGATGAGTTTAATTTGGCAAATATAAGCATTTTTTCCTTATAAACGGCTTGATTCACCGGCCTTCCAGAGGCGACCCTGGAAAGTATCGCGTTCTTCGAGACGTTTGTCCAGGAGACGGAGGATCTCCACGTTGCGTATGAGACCCCATGGGGTTTCGTTTACGAAGCGCGGAGGGACCTCCCCTACGATCCTTTCTATTCCCAGATCCGGCCTGAGGCGTTCCAGGATGTCGATGATGAAATCAAGATATTCGTCGAGCGGGAGGCGCAGGAAGTCTCCGGGGGTTTGGGAATATTCCTTCTCCATCCTGGTTCCTTTCACTATCTGGAGCTGGTGGAACTTGACGGAGTCCAGCGGGAGGTCAGAAATCGTGTCACACTGGTCCAGCATCATCTGCCTGGTCTCTCCGGGGAGTCCGAGGATGAAATGGGCGCCGGTCCTGATATTCCTCTGGGCAGTCATCTGCACCGCCCGTCGGGCACATTCGAAGTCGTGGCCTCGGTTGATTCTTTCCAGGGTCTTGTCGTAACAGGATTCGATGCCATATTCAAGGATCACCAGAGGAGTGCCTTCCTTGCCGGTGCCAGACGCGAAGGGGGTCTGCTGCAGGGCGGCGAGGTAGTCAAGCTTCTCTTCGTCGATGCAGTCGGGGCGGGTGCCGATGACGATTCCGGTGACCTTCGGGTGCGAGAGGGCTTCTTCGTAGAGTCCTTTCAGGCGCTCAAGAGGGGCATAGGTGTTGGAATATGCCTGGAAATATGCCAGGTAGTGCTTGACGCGGGGATACCTGATGCGGTGGAATTCTATTCCTTCGTCGATTTGCTTTTCGAGTGACTTTCCAGGGATGCTGTAGCCGGGATGGAAGGCGGCGTTGTCGCAGTAGGTGCATCCTCCGGTGCCGAGGGTGCCGTCGCGGTTGGGGCAGGTGAAGCCTGCATCCAGGACCAGCTTCTGGAGTCTTTCTCCATATTCCCTCCTGAGAATGCCTGCAGTGGAATTATATCTCTTGCCTTCCATACTTGCAAAACTAACTATTTGTGGATATTTTTACAAACTCAAAAATGATTCACATGAAGAAACCGCTTCCATCATTCGCCGTCCTTTGCCTCCTCAGCGCCTTCGGACTGTTATTTACCGGTGCCCTCGCATGTGCCCAAACCGCTGGGGGCCTTGTGAAGGTTCCGGCTCGATGGGCGGTGGTGGAGCTATCCGCCAACTTCATGCGTGAGAAGCCGGATTTCGACCAGGAGCTGGGGGACCAGGCACTCATGGGTACCGTAGTGGAAATACTTGATATTCAAGGGTCTTGGGTCAAAATTAGGACTCCGGAGCCGTACACTGCGTGGGTGACTGATCTGGGGCTTGTGCCGCTCGACGACGCCGGGCTGCGGGACTACATGGAGGCTCCGAAGTACATCTGTACGGCGGCACACTCCTGCATCTACGAGGAGCCGTCGGTGAAATCGGGG
>JBGVAE010000105.1:0-20688 GCA_045224215.1 Candidatus Cryptobacteroides sp.
GACACAGTTGAAACCGGCAGTGGATTCTCTCAATACAGTAGTAGGCTCCCTGTCGACGAAAGTAGCCGGTCTCGAAAGCACTACTGCTGCTCTCGCAACTGCCATCGAGACTTCCACCAAGACTCTCACCGAGCAGATCACTGCCCTGGACACGAGGGTGACGGAGCTAGAGAACAAATATTCCCTGCTCAACGCTACCGTTACGAAACTCGTTTCCAGGATACAGAGCATAATGTACATCCCGGACTATGCCGACAGGCAGGTCCTGCTGGAAACGAGCGGCAGCAACTACAAACGATCCACCCTGAAGTTCGAGGTGCGTCCGGCCGCCATAGCCGACACAATTGCTGCTGCATTCTCGACCAATTCGGCTGAAATCAAGTTCATCACCAGGGAGATCAGCACCAGGGCCGCAGACGCGACAATGGACATCCTGAGCATCACAGCAGACAAGCAGGGCGTACTGACCGTCACAGCAAGGTTCGAGCCTGAAGAGAGCACTGCAACCGCCTTCGCCGTCGCCCTCTACATCAAAGATGAAGCAGGAAACGACATAACCTCGGACTATCTCACGGTAGTCAGGAAGAGCGCAAGTGAAATTTCCGACGAAAGGATCCTAGACCGCTGGGTTCTCTACAGGTATGTCCACGTGAACACCGCCAACGGCGAATGGGGCGATCCTGAACTCGTGGAAGACGCACCAGAAGGTTCCGAGTTCAACTATATCCGTTTCAATACGGGCGGAAGTTTCGTCAGCAACCTGTCCATCGGAGAGACCGGAAGTTGGACCCTGAGCAATTCCAAGCTCACCATAAACGGATCTTCGGAGAGCAAGACGTTCTCTGTCGAAGAACTCACCAGCGACTCCATGACCCTTATCTCGGCAGACGGAAAGACCAAGTGGCTGTGGGTCAAGGTCAATAAAGAGAACCCTTATTTTTATGCCGGCAACTTCTTCGGATACGGAATCGAAATCGCCGGGAACGTGTGGGCTCCTGTAAACCTTGGATATATACCTGGAGACTATCCTTATGGCCTGCTGTTCCAGTGGGGTCGCAAGGATGGACAGGGCTATGCAGATGCTGCCTACCAGGATGCTAGCGTGCCTTCAATCGTTACCGTAACCGTATCAGCTGAAGAAGCCCTTGCATCTTCGTTCTACAGGGTTTCGGAATCCCCATTTGACTGGAATTCAACTCCTTCGGCATATCTTTGGAAGACCGAAGCTGGCGCGAAGACCTCTTACGACCCATGTCCTAAAGGCTGGAGAGTTCCAAAGGCGATGGATTACGGCAAACTGGTCACATTCTCAACCACAAAGGGATGGGACGCTGTTGCCAATGCGTATTCATTCTCCGACGGCGAGGCTACCATAAAGCTCCCTGCCGCAGGACAGAGGGCCGGCACCACCGAAGAATCCCCTGCCACAGGCAGAGGATCCATGGGATTCTACTGGTCTTCGGAACCTACTGATGACGGAGCATATTCACTGTCATTCAACGCCGAAGAGGCGAAAGTCGATGGCACTTACAGCGAGCGTCAGAGGGGAATGTCGATCAGGTGCGTAAAGGAATAGTGACTATTCCCCGACCGTGATCCTGCAGTCCCCCGGTCCCTTGATGTTGTCGTCGATGATTATCTCTCCGACACTCTCACAACGGATATGACCGGTACGCGGATTCTTGATGGAGGTGACATGTCCTTTGACTGTCGCCTCTATTGATGAATATTCAAAGGCAAGGTCAGAGTCGGCACCGAAAGTGCAGTCCTCGAGTACAAGATTGTCACAGTAGCAAAGAGGCTGTGTCTCAGTGATATGGCAGCGGACCAGGCGGACATTCCTGGAATACCATGCCAGATATTCACCGTTGATGACGGAATCATAGACTGTCACATTCTCAGCCTCCCAGAAGGAATCCTTCGAATTAAGGACACTATCATGGATCTCTACGTTCCTGGCGTACTGGAATCCGTAATTGCCCTGAAGCTTCACGTTGCGGAGCTTTATGTCTTCGCAATGCATGAAAACATAGTCGGCACGCTCGATGACGCAGTCCTCGACGTCTATCCTGCTGCAATCCCAGAAAGTTTCTGTGCCTCCCGGGATCCAGACGTTGCGGAGCTTGATCCCGTCCATTCGGCGGAATGTCTTCGGCGCATCTATGATCGTGTCATAAAGTTCTCCGTTGCGGGAATACCAAAGTCCTGAACGGGCACCCACGGTAAGGATGCTGTTCCTGACGACGAAACCGTCGCATTCCCATAACGGATATTTGCCCTCGAACTGGCAGTTGACGCAAGTGATACCGCAGGTTTCCTTAAGTGCTGACTCCCCCGCATGTATCTTGACATTTTCAAGATACAAGTCGTGCTTGCAATAGAGAGGTCTCTCCCCTCCGAATTCCTGGTTTATGATCTTTTCCATATTCATTGATGATTATTATCCTTTTCAAGCCGTTGCCTTAGCGAGCGAACGGTCCTTCATCCACTTCTCTCCCTTGAGCCTCCATATGAAGAGCACTCCCCTGAAGTTCAACTCTATGCACATGGCGATCCAGTAACCGGTAAGGCCCATCTTCGGAGTCAGGATCAGGGCCAGCCCAATACGCACGAACCACATGCTGCAAAGGTTCATCGCGCTCGGGACAAGGGTGTCTCCGGCACCGACGCAGGCCCCGTAGCCCACGATCGAGAATGCATACATCGTCTCTGCGAATGCCTCTATCCTGAGAACCTTCGCACCGAGGGCCACGACTTCGGGATCGGTGCTTAGAAGCCCCATTAGGTCGAAGGCGAAAATATACATCAGAACGGCCAAAACTGTCATTATCGCTGATGCCATCAGCATCGTGATGACTGAAAAGCTCTTGGCATAATTCCTCCTGTTTGCACCAAGGCTCTGGCCGACCAGAGTAGTTGCCGCTTCCTCGATTCCGTACCCAGGCATATAGCAGAAACTCTCCGCGGTTATGGCAAACGAGTTGGCGGCAATGGCAATAGGGCCCAGCGGAGCCACAATCACGGTACTCATGACATAAGCTCCACGCATGATTATATTCTGGAGCCACATAGGCGCTGTAATACCCCATGCCTTGTCGAGGACTTTACGCTGAGGCATGAATGTTCCATGCTCTCCAATTATTTTTAGCTCCTTGGACTTGGTAGCGGCGTACCACAAAGCGAACAAAGTGGTAACCAATTCCGACATTCCGGTTCCAAGAGCCGCGCCGGCGACTCCCATCCCGCAACCGTAGATGAAGATCCAGTTGAAAACTACATCCAGAACGCACATCCCGATGTACATGATGCTCGGGATCTTCATGTTGCCGCTGGCTTGGAGGCAGGCGCTGGCCGCCCAGCCAACAGCACCTATCGGGATAAAGGCTGAATAAATGCGGAAATACCTGGTGGCATCCTCGACTATCTCAGGTCCACCTCCCAGCCACCTTGGCAAGGCTCCGCTGATACCAATTCCGACCGAAGCCAGGAACAGGCCCAGGAAGAAAACCGCAGACAGGCCCTGCCTCATCACGACCCGAGCATTCTTGAAGTCACTCGCACCGCACAGATGCGCCACCTGGACGGAGAAACCCGAACAAGCACCGGCCGTGAAACCGCTCAGGATCCATGTGCTGGTCATTATCAGGCCTATCGAGGCAGATGGATTTGCACCCAGACGGCCGACCATTCCGGCATCGATGTACTGCATCAGCACAGAGGTAGCCTGAGCCAGGATAGCAGGAAGACTCAGCAGAAGAGTCAATTCCATCTGCTGCTTGCGGGATACAGGCTGGCCTCCGCGCAGCCTCTCAAGAAGTGTGTCCTTAAGACCTTTAGGCATATTAAAAAGTATTGCAAAGATAAGAATATTTTTACCGGGTTTTCGTATGAAAAAATCAGCCGTTCGTTGATTTTATTTTGATGGCAATCATTTCTGATTATTTTCGCAAATGAAAAGGCTATCATTAGCGTTTCAGTTTTCATAATTAATTGGTTGGTTTTGGCGGGCTGTGAAGCCCGCCTTTCCTTTTGTTCGTTGGACTATATTTCGTACCTTGCAAGGCAAAACCCAGAGATTATGAGATTCAATCGATTTTTGATCCCTCTTTGCTTGTTCTTGACGGCTGCCTCGGCAAACGCTCAGGAAAACCTTATTGCCGGAGCACTCAACACCGACATAAAAAAGGATTTTACCGTGATAATGGAGAATCCTATCACCAGCATCAAAAACCAGTACAGGAGCGGTACCTGCTGGGCCTATGCCACAGTTGGTTACCTGGAGAGCGAGATACTGCGAAAGACGGGAAAAACCTATGACCTCTGCGAGATGTTCGTGGTCAGCAAAGACTACCTCGACAACGCTACGCACTATGTACGGATGCACGGCTACAGTCAGATTTCAGAAGGAGGTTCCAGCGACGACGTGCTCGAAGTAATCCGTACCCACGGCATATGCCCGGAGGATGCCATGCCTGCTCCAGGATCACTGACTGGGGACTCATTGGCAAACTTCAAAGTCTTCTTCCCTGAGCTGACGAAAGTCGTAAGCGGAACTGTCCGGAAGGATGCAAAGGAACCCCTGCCTCACTGGAAGGACAGCGTACAGACTGTCATCGAGAAGTACCTGGGCAAGTGCCCTGAAACATTCGTCCATGAAGGGAAGACCTTCACTCCGCAGTCATTTGCAGCCAGTCTCGGGATCTACCCCGATGACTATGTAAGCCTGACCAGTTTCACCCACCACCCGTTCAACGAACCTTTCGTGATCGAAGCCCCATACAAATGGAGGCTCCGGCCAAGCTACAATATTCCTATCGATCAACTGATGGACATCCTGGACAAGGTTCTGGACAAGGGCTATACGGTTGCCTGGGGCGGCGACGTATCAGGTGACTTCACTCGCAAGGGCCTTGCAATGCTTCCGGAAGGAGTAGTTCCCACTCAGCAGATGCGACAGGAACAATGGGATGACTGGCGGTTCACCTACGACCACGTGATGCTTATCTACGGAAAGGCCATCGACGAGGAAGGCAAGCCTTATTACATGGTGAAGAATTCCTGGGGGAGAAGTGGCTTTTACAAAGGCACCTGGTATATGTCCAGGGACTATATCGCCCTCAACACTACATACCTATTCCTGAACAGGGAATCCCTTCCGAAGAAGCTGCAGAAAGCGATCAGGAAATCAGGATTGTAGGGACGGTCAGTCTATTACAGAGAGGGCCTTCCCGGAGAGATATTTCCCGAGTAGGTCCTTCGTCTTTATCTTCAAGAAGCAAGTGGTCGTCCCGTCGGTGCATGCGAACCACTCGCTTTCGAAGACGTTGCGGTCCATTACAAGATGGACTCCTGCAGCCGATGGCAGGACGGCGCTCAGGATCGTTGCAGCTCCTGGAAGGACGCCTGTCAGGTCCCAAAGTTTATCAGAAGAGGCAAAAGATACGCGCGGAATCCCGAGCGCACCGCAGAAATCCCTGGTGACGAACGGCTTGTCATCAGTAGTTACATAGAGATAGAATTCAGTCTGCTGACGGTTGCACAGGAATATGGTCTTCACGATGCGTACCCCTATCCTGGCATCGATATTCTGGCAGTCTTCCATCGTTATGCCAGGGTCTGTATCGACGCGCTCGAAAGGAATACCAAGTTCCGAGAAAGTCTCATATACCTTCTTCTGGAGATCCGACGAGAACTCCTTCGGAGGAGTCGTGACTATTTCACTGACGTAGAACATACATTTGCGTTTCTGCCTTAAAAAACAAAAACCCGCTGGGATTCAGCGGGTTCCTGTGGTGTCGGGAAGAATCGAACTGCCGACACATGGATTTTCAGTCCATTGCTCTACCATCTGAGCTACGACACCATTGTTTCGGACTGCAAATATAGGCAAAAAACCTTTTCCGGCAAATTTTTTTCTTCAGAAATTGCATTTCTCTTTCACACCAAGGGGAAAATGGCTAAATTCGCTTGATATGTCAGTAAGACGCTACATAAAAGTAATCCTGCCGCTTCAGTTGGAGTGGGAACCACTCTATTGGTACGATCCGGAAGGCACAGGACGTACCCTGGAAACCGGAGACAGGATCAAAGTGGATTTCGTGGGAAAGGAATATGTCGCCGTAGTCAGCGACCCGGATGCTGCCGAAGATGCCGCCGGAATCGGCACCGGACGTATCAAGCCTGTCCTGCTCGCAGACGCAGGCCTTGAGCCGGTATCCGCTGACGAGATCTCCTTATGGCGCCAGGTAGCAGGCTACTATCTCTGCACGGTGGGAGAGGTTTTCAAGGCTGCCTATCCGGCAAGCAAGGTCGCAGAAGAAGAAGTCGAGACCAGGATCCGCGAAAAAATGCTGCAGCGCCTGAAGGACAAGGAGGAAAAGATAGCGAAGGCCCGAAAGCAAGAGACTCGAGAACGGTACATCAGGGAAAGGGACTCTATCCTGGCAGAAATCGACAATGGCCCCAAAGAACGACCGCTGTCTCCGCTTGTCAAGATAGGACTAACCGAACCTCAGAGTGATGCATATTCCAAGATTAAGAACATCCTTAAATCCAGGAAACCGGCTCTCCTGCACGGGATCACAGGATCCGGGAAAACCGAAATCTATCTGAAGCTAGCCCGGGAAACTATGGAATCCGGCAAGAACGTGCTGTTCCTGGTTCCGGAAATAGCCCTGAGCAGACAACTTGAAGAAAGGATTGAAGCAATATTTCCCAACGAATTGAAAGTCTTCCATTCCGGTGAAAGCCAAGTGAAGCGTCGCGAGGTTTCGACTTTCATCAGGAACGGTAGATATATCGTCCTTGGCACGAGGAGTTCAGTCTTCCTTCCACACAGGAACCTTGGCCTCATCGTCATTGATGAAGAACACGATCCTTCCTACAAGCAGGACAATCCAGCCCCGAGGTACAATGGACGCGAAACCGCTATAATGCTGGCTCGCCTCCATGGAGCCGGTGTCGTCCTCGGATCCGCCACTCCTTCCCTCGAATCTCTGTACAATTGCTCTGTCGGCAGATATTCCCTGGTGAATCTCAGGTCCAGATACTATCAGGCGGAAGATGCCGACGTAGAAATCATAGATACGATTGCGGAGAGGCGGAAGAACGGCATGAAAGGCAGTTTCTCCAGGAAACTGATAGAACATATCCAGGATTGCCTCGAGAGGAGGGAACAGGTCATGATCCTCAGGGAAAGGAGGGCCTACTCCCCTGTCGTCCAATGCGAGGAATGCGGGAATATCCCCAAATGCAAGCGTTGCAACGTAAGCCTCAGCCTGCACGTGAGGGCAGACGGCTCGCAGAAGCTTGTATGCCACTACTGCGGAAGAGTCACCGACTTTACGGGAACATGCCCTGACTGCGGTGGGAAGTTGGTTCCCCTCGGCTCCGGCACCCAGAGGATCGAGGAAGAAGCCCGGGAGTTGTTCCCGGAAGCCAGGATCGCCAGGCTGGACAGCGACTCGGCAAGGAACGAAAAGGCTGAGAGAAAGATAATCAGTGATTTCTCACAAGGGAAGACGGACATACTCATAGGTACGAGGATGGTGACCAAGGGATTCGATTTCAGCGGCCTTTCCCTTGTGGCGGTCCTCCAGGCTGATTCCATCCTGGGTCAGCAGGACTACAGGGCAGACGAAAGGAGCCTCCAGATGCTCGAGCAGTTCAGGGGACGGTGCGGAAGGAGAGGTGCCAAGGGCCTGTTCGTGATCCAGACCTCGCAGCCGGAGCACCCGGTCTACAAGAGCATCCAAGGAGGCCTGGACAACGAGTCCACCATCTCCGGATTCCTGGCAGAAAGGAAGTTGTTCGGCTACCCTCCATATTCAAGGGTGGTCGCCGTCACCGTGAAGGACTACAACCTTACCCGGCTGGAGAAGATGTGCCAGGACCTTGGCAGCGTCCTGGAATATTCAGACCTCGGGAAAGGAACGACCGTGGTGGGCCCTTACCGGCCTGTCGTGGACAAGGTCGCCAACCAGCACATCAGGGTCCTGCGCATCCTGTTCCCCAAGGACCGCAACCTCGTCCGCAACAAATCCGCCCTCGCCGGAATAACGGAATCATTTGCCAAAGAGCGGAAATACACCGGCCACATAACCCTGGACGTAGACCCATCTTGACAAGGTGGGATTTTTTGACTATATTTGTAGATTGAATAATACGGAAATATGGGAAAGGTCATAGCAATAGCCAATCAGAAAGGCGGAGTGGGAAAAACCACGACCGCCATCAACCTCGCCGCCTCACTGGCAGTCCTGGAAAAGAAGGTCCTCATAATCGACGCCGACCCTCAGGCCAACACGACTTCTGGCCTGAATTTCTCTCCGGACAATGACCAGAAGCGCACCCTGTACGAGGTGATGATCGGCGCCATCGACGTCCGCGACGCCCTGATACAGACAGAACTTACTGATCTTCAAATGATTCCGTCCCATATAAATCTCGTAGGAGCGGAGATAGAGATGATTGATGCGCCTGAACGCGAATCCATCCTCAAGCAGAGGCTCGCTCCGATCCGTGATGACTATGACTACATCATCATCGACTGCTCCCCTTCCCTGGGACTCATAACCATCAACTCGCTGGCGGCAGCCGATTCCGTAATGATTCCGGTACAGCCGGAATTCTTCGCACTGGAAGGTCTCGGGAAGCTCCTGCAGACAATACGGCTCGTCCAGAACCAGGTGAATACGGATCTGACCATAGAAGGATTCGTGGTCACGATGTTCGACGGAAGGACCAAGGTCCACGCCCAGGTCGTGAACGAACTGAGAGAACACTTCAAGGACATGGTGTTCAATACCATCATCCAGCGCAGCATCCGACTGAGCGAGGCTCCTTCACACGGCAAACCTATCATACTCTACGATGTGCTCAGCAACGGAACGTCCAACTACATGAACCTCGCTAAGGAAGTACTTGAAAAGAACGAAAGACAATGAGCAGCAATAAACAGGAAAGCCGTCTCGGAAAAGGCCTGAGCGCACTTCTGGGAGACATACAGATTAAGGAACCCGAGCGGAAACCGGTGGGCTACATCAATAAGGAGATTGCTGGCGCCAGGCCGGTCCAGGACTACGGTGATGTACTCCGGATCCCGGCGCATCTGATAGATCCTAATCCATATCAGCCCAGGATGGATTTCGACAGCGATTCACTGGAAGAGCTGTCCGAATCCATAAGGACATTCGGACTGATCCAACCTATCTCGGTCAGGAAACAATCCGACGGGAGATACCAGATAATCAGTGGAGAAAGAAGGTTCAGGGCCTGCAAACTTGCCGGGATGGACACGATACCGGCATATATCAGGACTGCTGACGACCAGGGAATGCTCGAGATGGCCATAGTCGAGAATATCCAGCGCCAGGACCTCGACCCCATCGAAGTGGCCATGAGCTATCAGCGTCTCATGGATGAATGCAACCTGACCCAGGAGAAAATGGCCCAGCGCGTCGGAAAGAAAAGAGCTTCCGTAGCCAACACGCTGAGGCTGCTTAAACTACCGGCAAAAGTCCAGCATGACCTCAAGACAGGACTCTTGTCAATCGGGCACGCGAAGGTTCTTCTCGGCATAGAAGACCCTAACATACAGGAGCTTCTGTGTGACCTGACCATAAGAGAAGGTCTTTCGGTACGACAACTCGAAGAAAAGATCAGGAACTTGACAGGGACAGCACGTTCCAAGGCCAGTCAAGCCGAAGCCCAGGACCTTCCGGAAGATTACTACCGCATACTTGAGCACATCGGCAAGTTTTTTGATAACAGTATCAGTTTGAAACGTACTTCCTCCGGGAAAGGGACCATGACCATCAGGTTCAATTCCGACGAGGAAGTCAACAGGTTCCTCAAGGCTCTCGAGGAATCCAATATCTGATTTTGGATGAAGGAACTGATATTCAAGATACTGCTGATAGTCACCTGCCTGACCGGCTTCTCCCTTGCTGCAAAAGCACAATTCAAGGAAGAGGCCTTCAACCAGAGCTACAACAACGAGGCAGACTCCCTCGCGACGAAGGATTCCGTGGACCGCTTGTGGTCCTTCAAGGAATTCTTCCATGGAGTCGCCCATCACGACAGTACCTTGAGGATCGGTTCGATGTTCGCAGGTTCTACGGTATTCCTTGGAGCGGAGCAGTTCTACAACCGTCAATACTGGAAGATCCCGGTAGTCTACGCTGGAGTGGGAGCCGGACTCGGAATGGGAATCCACTACAACAAGCTTTACAAGGATTCCAAGAAAGCCTACGAGGCCGCATACGAGTTGGACCCGGAGACAACCCTGACCATAGACACCCACTCGAAGGATATGGCTACATACATGTTCGCAGCCGCCGGACTTGTCTACTGGACTTCACTGATGGACGGTGTAGTCAACTATAAGAAAGATATACCGAACCAGGCAGGCAAGGCCACGATCTATTCCATCCTGCTCCCGGGACTCGGACAGATCTACAACCACGAAGCATGGAAGATTCCGATCTACTGGGGAATCATGATCGGCTCCTACCACTATTACTCCGTCAACAAGAAGAACTACAAGAGATTCAAGAGGATACACAACGAGATCACAGCAGAGAACAGCACTTACGACGGCTATTACACCGCCGAAAGGGCACTTTATTTCCGCAACGTATTCAGGCGCTACCGCGACTATTCCATGGTTGGAATCATAGGCGGCTACCTCCTCCAGGTGATCGACGCCAACGTATTCGCATACATGCAAGATTTCGAAGTCAACGACGACTTGTCCCTTAAAGTAACCCCGACAGTCATTTCACCTTACAATGAATATGCTGCCGGAATCCCCGCACCGCGCATGTCCTTCGGGCAGGGTGCATTCGGCGACAATGCCATAGGCATAAAGGTCGGTCTGACTTTTTAACATAAACCACAGAGAGATGGAAAAGAGAACACTATCCACAATATTCCTTTCTGCAATGCTCATAATCCTTCCGCCCGGAATGGATGCACAGGTGACGAAGCAGAAACTCAAGAAAGAGAACCAGGAACTGAAGCAACAAGTCGATTCCCTGAAGAAGGCGATGGAGAAGCTGCGTAAGGACAACCTCGAGAAAGACAGCATCAACAATGAGATAAGGGGAATCTATGAGGAGAACGAGGACAAGAGCGCAGCCGGCCTCAATCCTGAGGATTACAATGCTGAGACAACCGACAGCCTGCTGAACATCTGGTACATGCACCGTCAGGTCAGCGGCAACAAGGAAGGCGAAGGCTACGATATGGATTCGGTAAGATTCTCTTCAAACGTGTCGGACGCCGTGATGAAGGAAAGGCTGGAGAACATGAATTCATTCATCACCCTGCCTTACAACGAAAAGGTCAGGAACTTCATGATCCTCTATTCCGAGAAGATGCCTACCAAGATGGGACACATACTCGGCCTCTGCCAGTACTACATGCCTATCTTCGAAGAGACTTTCAACAAATACAAGCTCCCGGACGAACTCAAGTATGTGGCCATCATCGAGTCCGCCCTGAACCCCACCGCTGTTTCAAGGGCTGGAGCCAAGGGCATGTGGCAGTTCATGATGCAGACGGCAAAGAGCTACGGATTGGAAATCAATTCATACGTGGACGAGCGTCTCGATCCGTTCAAGTCCTCCGACGCCGCAGCCCGTTACCTCCAGGATTCATACCGGCTGTTCGGAGACTGGAACCTCGCCATCTCATCCTACAATTGCGGCCCGGGCAATGTCAACAAAGCCATCCGCAGGAGCGGCAGCAGGGATTTCTGGGCCGTCTACGATTACCTCCCTCGCGAGACCAGAGGCTATGTACCGGCATTCGTAGGAGCCATGTATGCGATAAAGTACAGCAAGGAATATGGTCTGCAGGCCAACGGAGTCCAGATGCCTGCGCAGGTTGACACATTCGAGATCCATCGGAACCTGCATCTCCAGCAGGTCTCGGACCTGGTCGGTATTCCGATGGCAGAACTGAAGAATCTCAATCCGCAGTACATCAAGGATATCATTCCGGGAAACAACAAGACTTATATCCTGCGTCTCCCATACAACTATTCCAGCGCATTCATAGAGAACGAAGATTCAATCTATACCTACAAAGCCGCGGAACTCCTGAATCCACAGACTCTGGTAAAGACCGGCAGCAGTGAGGGAAGTGGATCCGGTTCCAGTGCGGTAAGGTCTTCCGGAGGAAGCAACAGCGGAGGTTCCAGGATTTCCTACAAAGTCAGGAAGGGAGACTCACTTGGGAAGATTGCATCCAGACATGGAGTTACGGTTGCCCAGCTTAAGAGTTGGAACCACTTGAGAGGCAACACCATAAAGGTCGGACAGAGACTTTACATCTACAAGAAAGGGTCACCCGGCTACAGTTCATCGACATCCAAGACGTCCTCCGGTTCATCCTCGAACTATGTAACCTACACTGTGCGAAGCGGTGACACCCTTTCAAAGATTGCCAGCAGGTACGGAACCACGGTAAGCAAGATCCAGAAAGCCAACGGAATCGGCACGAAGATACGCGCCGGCCAGAAACTCAAGATCCCTCGCTAGGTTCAGAATGACATCATGAGCTGAAGTTTGGCTTCGGTTCTTCCAGGTTTGGGATCCCTCATGAATTGGTAACCTACGGTCGAGGCTCTGAAATACAGTTTCAGGGCCTTGTACTTTTTCTTACCGGCTGCCAGCTTGAGACCGGCAATCGCCGAAAAGCTCCATCCCCTGCCATAATATGCAGGAACGTTGAAATTACCTGGAGCATCCCTTTCATAGGAATAAATCCTGTCGTCCCAGTTGTCAACGAAGAAAACAGTTCCGCGCATATACGCCGAGAACCTTTCGGTCACCCTCCCTCCTTCCAGATATGCCAGAGAACCAAGCGAACGACAGAGCAGGAATTCAGTACGAGCCCTGACCTTCCATGCCGGGCCATCCGTAGATCCGTATCTCGACGAAAGTCCCGAACTTGACCAGTCCAGATCCAGACGTCCTCCGGTACGGTATTTAAGATACACCTCGGTTGGCCGGAATCTTTCGGTGAAGCGGACCGTCAGGACCGATTTCTCCGAGAGTTGAAACGGGAACTTGAAAAGTATCTTGCACTGCTCCTGCCTGTCTTTACCATCCTTTACCGCAAGGTCCACCGTCAAGCAAGCGGAGAATCGCTCAAGCCCAAGAGCCACTCCCCTTTCTCCTGAACTGCCGGTCCAGGCCCTGGAACCTCCTGAATAGGCCGTTTGGAAGCCCATAGGATGGCTCCTTACGATCGCATTCAATCTGTAATCGTTCCCAATGGGACAAGAAGCTCCGGCAACCCAAGCCGATAGCCCCAACTTGAGATCGCAGGCATATTCTCCGAAGAAGTCGAGACCTTTACGGTTGAAGCGGAAATCCGCCGAAATCCTTCCTCCGCCACGATACCGATAGTACCCGGTAATTCCCACTTGACCGTTTCTCCCAAACCAGGTCAGGTTTGTTCCCGGCATCGGGGAATTCGCCTGCGGGAAAGAAACGAAATCTGACAAGATAAGACTTCCCAAACGGAATTCTGCCGCAACTCCCCTATGGCTTCCGATACCGGAATATGACCATGATGGAGACAGGCCATTCGCTTTCTTGCAGAAGGAAGCGGAATTCGAGAAACCGGTCAGAGAAAGGCCGCTCCATAGAGCCAGGCCCTGCCCGAAACGGGCGTTGAAGTCACCAGCGATGACTTTGCCCAGTCTCTTACGGCCATAGTAAACCGCATTGAAAGACTTTCTTGAAGAAGTCACAGCCGCTGAAGCCTCAAAAGATTCTTTCACGTTTATCTTGTACTTGGCTCCGTAGTTGACATTCTTGGAGCGAACTGATAATCGGACCACAGCATCCTGATTCACAATAAAAGAATCCCTCGGAGTAATGCCGACGATGGAACCTGATTCCAGGGTGATGAAGGGTTTGAGCGCGTTTGTGATGTCTTCCCCGAAACCGGGAAGAGTGGCCAACTCTGAATATGACAAGATATCGCCGGACCTGGAACGGTAATCTTCAATGCTCGCGATCTGGAACAGACTCAGAAGACCGCTGGAAAGGAGTTTCGAACGCGAAGCATGATTGATGTCGAGCGGATTGCTCCGCAGGTGGCTGTAGCGTTCCGCTTCCGACTCATCCAGTTCTTCCAACGATGAAGCGCCACTGAGGAATGCGGCAGCCCCGAGGAAAGAATCATCCTGGGCAGGCACCGGGACGGGAAAGCAGGTAATGGAGGAAGTCAGGCAGGACAATATGGCAATAAGGTTCCTGAAGTTCATTTCAAAGTCTGTTTGGTCAACTCCAAAGATAATGTATTCCGGGCCATGAGAAAGCAAATATTAAAAAACAAAAGGTGAATATTTCTGTTTTTTATCGGAATGTGCTAATTTTGTTATTCCTTAAAAACATTAGCAATGGGCAACTTGAAACTGCACGACAAAACCTTCAGGCCTTTCATTGAATACGACAAGATAGAGAAAGCGATTGATGAGGTGGCAGCAAAAATAAACGCCGACTACGCAGGCTGCGAGGACGTTCCCGTATTGCTTTGCGTGCTTAATGGCTCGATCCTGTTTACGGCCGAATTGATGAAGAGGCTGGAATTCAAGTGCGAGATAGTTTCCATCAAGCTCTCCTCATATTCAGGGACAAGGTCCACCGGGAAAGTACGCGAAGTCATGGGGATGACCGGCGATGTCGATGGCAAGAGAGTCATAATCGTGGAGGACATCGTGGATTCGGGCAGGACCCTGGTCGATCTCAAGAAGATACTGGAAGACAAAGGAGCCTCGGAATCAAAAGTCTGCACAATGCTCTTCAAGCCTGCCAGCTACAAGGAAAACATTCCGATCGACTATGCTGCCATGGAAATTCCGGACGATTTCATCGTCGGTTTCGGACTTGACTACGACGAACTCGGAAGAAACTACAAGGATATTTACGTTTTGGACACCAATATGAAATATTTCATTCTATTCGGCCCTCCGGGCGCCGGTAAGGGCACCCAGGCCGCAGCGATGGCTGAGAGGTTCAACCTCTGCCATACATCCACAGGCGACCTTCTCCGCGGAGAAATGGCCAAAGGCACCGAACTCGGACTAAAAGCCAAAGCTCTCATTGAAGCAGGCAACCTCGTTCCCGACGAGGTCGTTGAGGGTATGATTGAGAACCGTTTCAACACCGTAAAGGGTGTGGATGGCTTCCTGCTCGACGGTTTCCCAAGAACGATCGCACAGGCCGAGGCCCTTGACAAGATGCTCTACAAGACCAAGACTAAGGTGACGGCCGTTGTTTCCCTGATGATTCCAGACGAAATGATCAAGGAGCGCATCAAGCACCGCGCAGCCATCGAAGGACGGGCCGATGATGCAAGCGATGAAACCATCGCCAACAGGATCGCCACATATCACGAGAAGACAGAACCTCTGATCGAATATTACCGCAAAGCCGGAGTCTATCATGAGATAGACGGCACCGGCACGATCGAGGAAGTCCGCCAGCGAATATTCGAACTCTGCGAAAAACTCTGAGATCCGGTCATTTTCATTAAGATTCTGCGATTACCTTGCTCTTATCATAAAAAGGAATCGCATGAAGAGAATAACATTATCGCTCATTACCCTGGCACTGTGCTTTTCTGCCTATTGCCAGGGTAATCGCATTGTATGCGACGAGACTTGTCGCATCGAATACCTGAAGACAGAAGCCAAGCCTGAGACTAAATCAGGGGCCAAGGCTGGAACTCGAAAGACAGATCAGAAAGCAACAACCAAGGCTGGCGAAGTTCCTGCAAAAGTACCTGGATACGCGGTGGTTTCACCTATAGGGAAAACCAATGTCAGCATGATTTCCATGGCCCCTAGACTTAAGTCTTTGGAAGGCAAGACAATTGCTGTGGTAGGCGTCAGCTTCATGACAGGGATCACCCACCCGGAAATCAAACGTCTGATCCTTGAGAACTACCCCACGGCCAAAGTCATCCTGCTCGATGAAATAGGTTACTCCGGCCCATTCCCGGCACCTGGAGTCAGCAGGAAACAAAATGAAGAATTCAAGCAACGGCTCAAGGACATGAAAGTTGACGCCGTCATATCAGGTAATGGAGGATGCGGGCTCTGCACTCCGAAGGAAACAGGTTCCTGCATCACAGCAGAATACCTCGGTATACCATCTGTAGTCATAGCCGGTCCCGGGTTTTCAGACCAGGCAAGATATACTGCACGCAACAATGGAGTCCCGGTCATGCGTGTAGCCCAGTATCCGGGCGCTTTCGCATCAGACTCGGAGGAAACTTTGCTGAAAAACACGAGGGAAATCCTATGGCCTCAGATCGTTGAATCCTTGACCAAGCCGATCTCGCCGGAAGAGATCTCCCAGGCTGAGCAAAAGGGAAACGGAGACATAAGGGACGATGTGTTCTATGGCACTTTGGAGGAAATTGACGATTACTTCAAGAAACAGAATTGGACAGACGGACTTCCGATAATCCCGCCGACATTCGAGAAAGTGACGGAATTCATGAAATACACGCCATACAAATATGACGAGACGGTTGCAGTACTCCCAATCGCGCACAGGGACACAAAGGCATGGCATGTAGCAGTGAACGCCGTCATGGCGGGTTGCAGACCTGAATATATGCCAATCCTCATAGCTCTCACAAAAGGGCTCGGAGACGGTAACTTCCGGCGCACACTTGCAAGCACACATGCCTGGGCCCCATACTGCTGGATAAACGGTCCGATTGCTAAGGAACTGGGCATCGACTGCGGCCAGGGGCAGATCAACGAAGAAGCGAATGCCACTATCGGACGGTTCATGAATCTGGCGTTGATGAATCTGTGCGGTTATTATGTAAAACAAGACAGGATGGGCACTTTCGGTTATCCGATGCCATGGTGCTTGGTAGAAGATGAAGAGGCGTGCAGAAGGATAGGGTGGCAACCATATCATGTTAGGAAAGGATTCGGTGAGGAAGAAAGCGTCGTCACACTAGGTTCGACCTTGTTGTGGGGAAACAACATGGCACCATCTACGACAGATCCGCAAAAGGTCATGGAACTCCTGGCCTGGGACATATCCGAACGGTGCCAGTTCGCTCTCGGGAGTGGCAAGCAATTCACATTCAGGACAATCTTGATGACAGAACCGGTCGCTGCAATCCTCGCTCAAAGATACAATTCCCCTGAAGCCCTTGAGAAAGCCCTCATAACGGCATCGCGTCGCCCGCTCAAGGAAAGGGCTTTTGCCAACTACTATGCCAACCCGGGGAGCCGCAAGGATGGAGAAGAACATAACCTGCGACAATACAGCGCACATCTTGGCAGATCAGAGGGGGCTAAGATGACTAAAACCCCTGCTTGGTATGATTCGTCCGAAGCCGAGATGAATACGGTTCCTACCATGAAACCTGGAATGACCGCATTCATAATAACAGGAGACAACGCCAGGAACAAAGTCCAGACAATGCCTGGAGGCGGCTATGCCTCCGTTAAAGTTGAGCTTCCGAATAATTGGAAAGAATTGACGAAAGACCTGCATCATGAATAAGTGCCAGTGGGCAACCGCTATTATCTCTGTCTTACAATGCCTCTCCTTTCCTGCACATGGGCAGATTCCAGACTCCACTTTCACATCATACGACTGGATCAGGCCGAGTGTAATCTCGGCCAAATCCTGAATCCAGCGGAAGGATTGTCACTCCAGTCAATGTCGACGGTAACATGGGAGGCGGATTGGATATTTCCTCGCACATAACTGCCGGCAGTTTCCTGTTCACCGGACATTTTACATCCGACCATTCGCGGAAGAACTTGTACATATTCAATGATGTTGCTAAACTCCCGGAACCCGGAATCAACAAAATCGGCTTTGCCAGACAGGCGGTCGCAGCGACATACCGAGCGAACACATTCGAAATCAACGCTCTGATGGAAGGAGAGATCGCTTCCAGCCGGCTGGATCTGAGACCGGATATGGACATGAGGCCATGGACTCTCTGTGCCGGAGCATCATCAAAATGGAAACCTGGTGCAGGCTGGACTATATCAGCCGATGCCAGAGAGATATGGAATGGCGGCTATGCATTCGCCGACATGAATCAGAACTATCTGATAATGAATGCCAAAATCAGCAAAAGCATTCTGAGGGGAAATATCGTTTTCCAATTCGACGCAAGAGATATCCTCAGCGGTTGGGATAACCTGACTTTCACAACAACTTCAGAAAGGAGAGGATTCAAGCTCTACGAAGGGAATGCCACATACTTCATCGGACGTCTGATAATCATCCTTTAGCCAATCATTCTCTTTTATTTGCTTTTGTATCATTAAGACACGGATAGGAAGCGAATCTTCACTATATTTGCTCTGATGAGCGTACGGAACATGTCTTTTGCAGATATCGTACGGATGTATCAGCAACCATTGTACTGGTACATCCGCCGAGTCGTGATAGTACACGAAGATGCGGAAGACATATTGCAGGAAACCTTCATGAAGGCATACAAGCATTTGTGGCAGCTCCGCAGCCCTGAATCCCTGAGACCATGGATGTACCGCATAGCCACGAACGAACTTAATCGGTATTTCCGTAAACGAACGCCGACAACCGCCCTGGAAGGACTACCAGGAGATACTGTAAGCGACTTTTCGGAATCTCAGGATCCGAATACCATAGGAAGCTCATCCAAGGTAATTTCCAAGGCGATGCTGAAAATGAGTCCACTGCAGAGACAGGTCTTCAGTATGCGCTACTACGATGATCTTGATTATAACCAGATAAGCAAGATAACCGGGGCAACGAAAAACACCCTCATGGTCAGTTACCATGAAGCGCGGAAACGTATTGAAAAAGAGATTGAAAATGAATAAGATCGAACTTAAGACCCCTGATGGGTATTTCGAAAAGAGCTTTGAGCGGACGATGGCCGGTGCTTCCGCCATACGCAAGCGAAGGGCTGTCGTTTTCGGACTGATTGCAGCCATAGTATTGGCTTCCGGAATCACTTTCACTTCTATCAAGGTCCACAACATCCGCCAGGAGAGGATCTATCTCGCCCAGCAGGAAGAGCTGGCTGACTTGGACATATTCCTGAAAATCAATTAATCGCGATATGAAAAAGATAATATTCATAATTATGCTCCTCTGCGGGTTATTATTTGACACCCATGCTCAATCCCCTACCCAGAGGATGAAAGCAGTACATATGGCGGCAGTAAGGATTGCCGACCGGCTTGGCATCGAGGAACCTAAACGCTCTGAGTTCATCAACATCTACCTAGCATTCAAGAAAGAAAGTGCTGCAGTGCTTACTGTAAAGCCAACTTCAACCGGGAACAAGGAAAAAGACATCGAAGCCAAAATAACATCCGACTTCGAAAAAAGCGAGAAGATACTCTCAATCAGGAAAGCTTACTACAAGAAATTCCGGACTATCCTGTCGCCATCGCAGATCCAGGCCATGTACGACATGGAGAAGGAATTCAAGGCCGTGAAAGAATGAACTGCCTGAATAGATCAAAGAATTTCACTACCTTTGTGCTTAACACAGAATGTTATCTGAATAAAAGCTATGCCTGACAGCAATTTCATAGACTACGTGAAGATATTCTGTGCCAGCGGGCACGGAGGGGCGGGTTCGATGCACCTGCACAGGGCCAAGTACGTTCCGAAGGGCGGGCCTGACGGAGGTGACGGTGGCCGTGGAGGTCATGTCATCCTTCGCGGGAACAAGCAACTCTGGACTCTCATCCACCTCAAATATCGCAAGCACGTAAAGGCCGACAACGGCGGCAACGGACAGGGAGGACTCCGGACGGGGAAGAACGGACAGGACATATTCCTGGAAGTACCGGTCGGAACGGTTGCCAAGGACGCAGAGACCGGTGAGACCCTTTTCGAGATAATGGAGGACGGTGAAGAAAGGATCCTCTGCAAGGGAGGCCGCGGCGGACTGGGCAATAACTACTTCAAGTCAGCGACAAACCAGACTCCAAGATATGCCCAACCAGGTGGAGAAGGCCAGGAAGGCTGGTTCATTCTGGAGTTGAAGGTCCTCGCCGATGTAGGTCTGGTCGGATTCCCGAATGCCGGGAAATCGACATTGCTGGCAGCTATCACAGCCGCCAAGCCGAAGATCGCCAATTATGCCTTCACTACATTGGAGCCGAACCTTGGAATCGTCAGTTACTACGACGACAGGTCCTTCGTAATGGCTGATATTCCCGGAATCATTGAAGGAGCCCACGAAGGCAAGGGTATCGGGATCCGCTTCCTGCGCCACATAGAGAGGAACTCCGTCCTGCTGTTCATGGTCTCTGCCGAAGAAGATGACATCGCTGCCAGCTATGAAACCCTCCTTAACGAACTGAGGGAATACAATCCGGAACTCCTTGACAAGGAACGTGTCCTTGCAGTCACCAAATGCGACATGATCGACAAGGGCATAGAAAAGGAAATGGAGTCCACACTTCCGAAGGGCATCCCGCACATATTCATCTCATCAGTGAGCGGAGAAGGCCTCAAGGAACTCAAGGATATTCTATGGGAAGCCTTGCAGTCATAGGAACCCTTCACAGGTGCGACCAGGAAATCACTCTGTTCATCAACAGCCTGAGCACTCCTGCCAGCGACCAGTTCTGGATGTTCATGTCGGACAAGACCGTATGGATTCCAGCTTATG
>JBGVAE010000106.1:0-7725 GCA_045224215.1 Candidatus Cryptobacteroides sp.
GTGGTGACATAATTCTCCCTGCTGGCCTTGAATAGTAATCTTTTCTTCGGCATCTTCTTGATCAGTGTGTTACGTAACCTTCCGGATGCTTGCCGGTCAAGTGCATTTGCTCATAAATCGCCTGGATCCTGTCTGTGTCCGCTCTGGCGTCGTCTGTCAGTTCAACCTTTTCTCCCACGCTGACGCGTTTCGTCCCCCAGTCGAAATAACCCAGGTACACAGGACAACCTACCGCGCGGGCTATGACATGGTAACCTGTTTTCCATTTTCGGACAGGTTTCCTGGTCCCTTCCGGGGCTATCGCCAGGATGAAAGAGTCCTCTTTATCCATCTGGTCGATCAGACTCTTGACCAGGCTTGTGGCATTCGACCTGTCAACGGGTACCGCACCCATCGAGCGGATCAGGGGGCCGATCGGCCAGAAGAAGAACTCTTTCTTAATCATTACGCGGCATTTCTGTGCGTCATATGCCGTGTAGAACAGATACGAAATGATGAAATCCTTGAAAGAAGTGTGTGGAACACCAAGGATGATGGCCTTCTTGTCGGTCACCGGTCCTCCCACTGCAGTCCATCCTTTCTTCCTGAGCAGCCAGCCACAGAATTTAGCCCAACCTGACATATTCCTAAGTATTAGATATTTACATCTTCCAGCTCTTCTTCCGACTTGAGATTCGCCCGGATGAAGTTCTGGCGTTCTATCGTATTGTCTCCCATATAGAACTCCATGATGTCGGAAATGGATTCCTCATCTGCGAGTTTTACAAGGTCCAACCGCATGTTCTCTCCGATGAAATCCACGAACTCGTCGGAAGATATCTCTCCCAGACCTTTGAACCTGGTTATCTGGACCGAGGTCTTCAGGGCCTTGATCGCAGCTTCCTTCTCTTCCTGGGAATAGCAGTAGCGCCTTTCCTTCTTGTTGGCCACCCTGAAGAGGGGAGTCTGGAGTATGTGGACGTGTCCCCTTCGGATCAGGTCAGGATAGTATTTCATGAAGAAGGTCAGGACAAGCATGCGGATGTGCATTCCGTCGTCATCGGCATCAGTCGCGACAATGATGTTGTTGTAGCGGAGATTGTCCAGGTCGTCTTCGACTCCGAGGGCTGAGATGAGGAGGTTGAGTTCTTCGTTTTCCGCTACTTTCTTACGGCTCTCCTTGTAACAGTTGATAGGCTTTCCACGGAGGCTGAACACCGCCTGGTAATTGGCATTGCGCACCTTGGTGATGGTTCCGGATGCGGAATCACCCTCGGTGATGAATATGCTGGTCTGCTCGGCAAGGTCCTGTTTGTCCTTTGGAAGCTTGTCTCCGAAGTGATAGCGGCAGTCGCGCAGCTTGCGGTTATAGACATTCGCCTTCTTGTTGCGCTCCCTGGTCTTCTTCTGTATTCCGGCAATCTCTTCACGCTCGGCCTGGGACTCTTTTATCTTGTTCTCGATGATCGGCGGGAGGTCGGTATGGATGCGGAGGTAGTTGTCCAGGTGTTTGGCAATGAAGTCGTTGACGAAAGACCTGATGGTTGGTCCGCGGTCTATTTCCAGGGATCCGTCAGGATTCTGGACCTTCTTGCCGTTTTCGTCGGTCTTGTATTTCTCCCACATGTAGGTGGAACCGAGCTTGGTCTTGGTCTGGCCTTCGAAATTAGGCTCCTGGATCTGGATACTGACGGCACCGATGATGCCCTGGCGGCAGTCTTCCGGCTTGTAGTCCTTCTTGAAATAATCCTTGAGGGTCTTTGCAATGGCCTCGCGGAAAGCCGCAAGGTGGGTGCCTCCATCCCTGGTATTCTGTCCGTTGACGAAAGATGAGATATTCTCGCCGTAAGAGTTGCCGTGAGTGATCACGACCTCGATGTCTTCATCTTCGAGATGTATCGGCTCATAGAGAGGTGTCTCGGACATGTTTTCCCGCACAAGGTCGAGAAGACCGTTGTCGGATTTGTAGGGAGTTCCATTCAGAACCAGAGAAAGACCTTTCTTAAGATAGGAATAGTTCTTCACCATGGTCTCCACTATGTCCATGTGGAACTCATAGGCTCCGAACATCTCCTGGTCAGGGGTGAATACCACCAGAGTGCCGTTCTTCTCGCTGACCTTTTCCTTCTTGCCGCTGTCCTTCAGTTCGCCTCTTTCATAAACAGCCCAAGCACTCTCTCCTTCGCGGAAAGACTCCACGTAGAATTTTTCGGAAAGGGCATTCACTGCCTTGGTACCGACTCCGTTCAGACCTACAGATTTCTTGAACACCTTATCGTCGAACTTACCGCCGGTATTCAGCTGGCTGGTAGCCTTGACGACTGATCCTAGAGGAATTCCTCGGCCGAAGTCCCTTACCGTGACCTGGCGGTCTTCGATGTTAATCAGTACCTTGTTGCCGTAGCCTGCCGAGAACTCGTCGATGCAATTGTCGACGATCTCTTTCAGGAGGACATATATACCGTCTCCCGGGTTTGCACCGTTACCCAGACGGCCGATGTACATTCCCGGCCGTCTCCTGATGTGCTCGACTCCTTCGAGGGTCTTTATGTTAGCGTCTGTGTATTCGTTGTTGTTCCTAATCTCTGCCATCTTGCACTAATAACGCATTATCGTACAAATTTACGAACTTTTGGTTTGATTTGAAAAAGTATCTTTTTGTGCTAATTTTGCATTTGGAAAGGAATTTGCAAATGCCTATCCAAACCATCCATAGAAAGCATTGAAGATGAAAAGACTGACATTATATTTCATGATTCTTTCTGCCTTGGCGTCCGTTGCTCCGTCAGCCGGGGCCCAGGGATCCAAGGCAGGGAACACTTTTGGCGGTATCGTGCGATTTGACAAGACCGTGCACGATTTCGGCGACATCCTAGTCTCCGACGGTCCGGTCAGTGCCACTTTCAACGCAGAAAATGTCAGTGACAAGAATATGGTCATCTACAATGTCGTGTCTTCCTGCGGGTGCACTGACGTGACGTGGACCCGGGAGCCTGTGAAACCTGGTGAGTCAGGCAAGGTGAAGGCTACCTACAAGAATGATGAAGGCGGTTACCCGTTCGACAAGACTCTCACGGTGTATGTGTCCGGCCTGAAGCAGCCTGTCATCCTGAGACTCCGTGGCGAGAGCCATGCCAAGAAACTTTCTCTCAAGGAGATGTATCCGGTGCGCTTCGGCAACCTTGGTGTCAAGTCGGTGGAAATAAAGGGCGGGAATATGTCCCAGGGTCAGCAGAAGAGCGGGGAAGTGGTTGTCGCGAACCTCGGGAAGAGGGCTATTGACGTGCAGTTCAAGGATGTGAGCCATGGCCTGTCTTTGAAGCTTTCGCAGAATCCGATACCAGCAGGCGCAACCGCCAAGCTTTCTTACACTGTCACTGCGGACAGGAGCCATTGGGGGAAGAATTATTATTATGCGACTCCGCTGGTGGATGGCGCTTCATACAAAGCAGTCGTCTCACAGGTGACTGACCAGAAGAAGGATGCAGGTACCGAGGCCCTTGTCGCCGATCCTAATCCTCTTCTTGGAGCAGGGAAGAACCTGATAGGAATATATACCGTCACTAAGGAGAATTTCTCTTCCTGGACCAAGGCCCAGAAGGATGCCGCTTCCAGTCCCGTAGCTGACGAGAGCACCTACTCGTTCGGCAAGGTCAAGGCCGGTACCAAGGTCAATGCTTCCTTTACCATAAAGAACAACGGCAAGAGTGCTTTCAAGGTATATAAGATCGATTCGGAAAGTTCTAAGTTGACTCCGGCTTCATTCCAGGATATCCCTGCCGGGAAGAAGGGAACCATGAAGTGTACGCTTGACACCTCCGGCCTTCCGAAGGGAGAGTGTCTTATAGTGGTGACTCTCACCACCAATTCTCCTCTCAGGCCGATAATGAACCTGTTCCTGACAGGCTGGATCGAGTAGATTTTGACCTATGCTTGAAGTCTTCCAGGAGGCTCTTAGGAGTGCCATTTTGATTTCCGGACTCGTTGTCGTCATGATGATGCTCATCGAGTTCTTTAATGTCGAGTCAAACGGCCGGATCTTCAAGTCTCTTGGGGGATCCGGTTTCATGCAAGTCCTGGTTTCAGCCCTTCTAGGTTCCATTCCTGGCTGTGTAGGTGGTTTCGCAGTAGTTTCCCTTTATACTCACAGGCTGCTTGGTTTCGGCGCGTTGCTAGCCATGATGATAGCCACGACAGGAGATGAGGCTTTCATGATGCTAGCGCTCTTTCCTGGGAAAGCGGCCTTGCTGATGGGGATCCTTCTGATCCTGGCCATTGTTGCGGGACTGCTGGCCGACAAGTTTTACAAGAGGGGCGAGCCAATCCCGACACGTCTGGAAGACGCCTACGAGATCCATCACGGGGAAGAGCACAGCGGAACCGAAGATGCCGCGGGCGATTCCGGCAAACGCTATTTCGGCTGGAAGAGGATTGTCATGTTCTTCGGGGTCGCCATATTCATTGCAGCCCTTCTTTCCGGGCTTCTTGAGGAGGGGGAAACCGGACCCGAAGGACTGAACCTCTTGAAAGAAGAGTGGATGTACTGGGCCTTCGGAGCGTTGAGTCTTGTGATCCTCGGAGCATTGATTTTCGCCTCAGACCATTTCGTGGAAGAACATCTCTGGGAACATATTGTCTGCAAGCACCTTCCAAGTATTTTCGCATGGACTTTCGGAGTCCTTCTCGTAATCGGCATACTGTTCCATTTCGTCGATTTGCAGGGTTGGATAAGCGGTAATACCGCATTGATGATATTGCTGGCCATAGCTGTCGGCCTTATCCCCGAATCCGGCCCCCATCTGGTGTTCGTTACCCTCTTTGCCAGCGGAGTGATTCCTTTCCCGGTCCTCCTTGCCAATTCCATAGTCCAGGACGGACATGCATCCCTGCCTCTCATAGCGGACAGCAAAAAATCCTTTTTCATCGCAAAAGGCATAAAGGTTGCTATGGCCTTGGTAGTTTTTGTGGTGTGGGGTTTGTTATTGTGAATTTAAAGTTTATCTTTGCACAACTTTTTGAAAACCGTTTAACTAACTTATAAGGAATTATGGCTTACAAGATTTCTGAATCAGACTGCATCGCATGCGGAACATGCATGGCAGAATGCCCTCAGGGAGCAATCCACGAGGGAGATGTTTATAGCATCGATCCTGATGCATGTGTCGATTGCGGCACTTGCGCCGACGCTTGCCCTATGGGAGCTATCGCCCCTGCAGAGTAATTGCAAATTGACATAAGAATCAGCGGCTCATCTCCAAGGTGAGCCGTTTTTTATATGTATCAGAGCAGAAAGAATAGGGAGACTCCGGCAATGCTGACCGCCAAGCCGATGATTTCTTTAAGTCGGATCTTTTTCTTGTTGACCAGCACGTCGGGGACTATGATCAGCACCGGTGTGAGAGCCATCAGGGTTGAAGCTATCCCTGCATTGGCGTAACGTACCGCCATCAGAGACAGGGACACTCCCACCGCAGGACCGAAGATGGTGATGATCGAGGCATATTTGAGAGTGACAGGATCCTTGACCGCATCTTTCAGTTTGCCCAGTCCTTTTTGCAAAGCCAGGAGTATCAGGAATCCGGCTCCTCCTATTATTGCCCTTATCATGGTGGAAGCGAAGGGCAGCATTCCCTCCATCAGTGCAGGAGCCTCCGGTGGAATGGCTTCCGAATAGTGCTGCATGCCAACCTTGCTGAGCACGAGGCCGACACCCTGCCCGATCCCTGCGCCGATACCTAACAATATACCTTTCAGAGGCAGGTCCAGTTTGTAATGCTTCCCGGAATCTCGACTCAATATGGAAATTCCTATTCCACAAAGAGTTATGATCATTGCGAATATGGATTTCCAGGTAAGTGTTTCTCCCAGGAGGATCCAGCCTGCGATTGCTGCCATCGGGGGAGCCAGAGTCATCAGAAGCTGTCCGAAACGAGCCCCTATGTGGATATAACTTGAGAAGAGACAGTAATCACCGAATACATAACCAACGAGAGCTGACAATCCGAGCCACAGCCAGGTGTCCTTGTCTGCATGGACGGGATACGGATGTCCGACTGTGAACCATAGCAATAGCCCAAGGAACAAGGCTGCCAGCACCAGCCGGAGGACATTGGTGACCATCACTCCGACCCTCCTGCTTGCCTTGTCCGAGAACCAGGCTGTGATGGTCCAGGAAACGGCTACTCCAAGCGATATGATTTCTCCTAGGTGATGAGACATGTACAAATATATTCAATTAATTCATATTTTTGCATCCTGAATAACGAATAGGAGATGAAACACTCTATAAAAGAATGGCTGGTGGTGACCAGGTACTGGTCTTTCCCGGTCTCGACGATGCCGGTTATCGCAACTTTCGCTTATCTGTTCAGCAAGGGATTGCTGCCTGGAGGTATCATGCCTTATGTAATCCTGCTCTTGTGCCTGCTGGGAGTGGTTCTTCTCCATTCTGCAGGCAACGTCCTGAGTGACTGGGCCGATTACAAGACTGGTGTTGACAATGAGAAAGCATTTGCAGTTCCTAACCTGGTGTTCCATAAGTTCGAACCTGCGGAATACCTTCGTTTCAGCATGATCCTCTTCGTCGCAGGTGTCATAGTCGGAATAATCATCACTCTGCTCAGCGGTCCGGGACTGTTGTTGGTAGGAGGTATAGGCGTATTGCTCACCATTTTGTATTCATCTCTCAAGTACCATGCTCTCGGTGACCTTGACATTTTCATCATATTCGGTGTTCTTACCGTCCTGGGAACCACCTATGCCGTTACCGGCAGTATCGTCCCTGAGGCTCTGGTCCTTTCGCTTCCTATCGGCCTCGTGACGGTTTCGGTGCTTCACGCAAACAATACACTTGACACTGAAACGGACAAGGCTGCCGGCATCAAGACATTCGCTATGATGATCGGGTCGAAGGCTTCCGCCGTTCTGTACAGATGCTACATGATACTTCCTTTCGTGTGCGTCCTGACTTCCGTCATCGTGGGATGGCTTCACCCTCTTTCGCTCTTGAGCTTCATTGCTGCCGTTCCGGCGCAGAAGAACTACAGCCAGGCAAAAACTTTCGATGTGAAAGGCCTGGAAGCGATGAAGGGGCTTGACCAGGCTTCTGCGAAGCTGCAGCTAGCGTTCTCGGGTCTTCTTTCCATAGGACTCTTCATAGCTGGTCTTTTATGAATAAGGATTGGCAGAAACTGTGGATTGCCGTCCTGACGGCGGCACTCCTGTGGTTCTATATGTTCAGCCCCTGGACTCAGGGGGCTCCGAATTTCTGGCTCGTGATGACATTCTCCGCGGTGACGCTGACGTCGCTGGGACTCGGCTTCACTCCGGACAGAAAGACTCTCCTGAAGGTGGAAAGACCTCTGCTTCAGGTCCTTTACGGCATCGCAATAGCTTTTGTCTTATGGGGTATATTCTGGGTGGGGGACAAAGCTTCTTCCTGGTTGTTCGGATTTGCAAGAGGACAGGTTGACAGCGTTTATTCAATGAAAGCCGGTCTACCTCCATGGCTGATCGGACTCTTGCTCCTTTTCCTTATCGGACCTGCGGAGGAACTTTTCTGGCGGGGATATGTCCAGAGGACCATGGAAAAGCTCTTCCATGGAAAGAATGCAGCTGACCTGGCTTTAATCGTGACTGCACTGATATATGCCTTGGTCCACATCTGGTCATTCAATTTCATGCTTACAATGGCAGCCTTGGTCGCCGGACTGGTCTGGGGCTTGATATACCGTCTGAATCCCAAGT
>JBGVAE010000107.1:0-9544 GCA_045224215.1 Candidatus Cryptobacteroides sp.
CTCAACAAGGACGAGAAAGGCAATTGCAAATACGACCAGTGGGGACATACGGCTCAGGCCGGCAAGGCTCCTTCGGAGAAGGAGGAATCCCTGGTGAAGACATTCGAGGACTTGCTTGCTGCCTTCCCTGCCAAGGGTATGCCTTTGTACTTGGGAGAGATGGGGTGCTCAAACCACTCCGGAGAGATTGGAGTCGCTTTCCAGAAGTATTATCTTGAATATTTCTGCAAGGCCGTGGCCGACAGGAAGATCCCGTTCTTCCTCTGGGACAACGGAGCAGCCGGTACGGGTCCTGAGACGATGGGTTATATCAACCATGCGGACGGTACTTTCGTGAGTGACAATACGAAGATGTTCGTCGAGACCATGGTCAAGGCTGTCACCACCACCGACCCTGCCTACACCCTCGAATCCGTCTACAACACCGCCCCGGTATTCTAGTACGGGGGCCGACGAGGATTACTCGGACCAGCGGAAGCCGAATTGGACGCGCTCAGGAGAGTTGATCATCTTCTGGGCGCGTATCTTGTCGAACGGAACGGGACCGGTGACGAATTCCGGAACGTTGTAGGAGAGCATCAGCTCGGAATAATACTTGGCCGGATCCTCCTGCGGGAGCATGAACGGCTTGTCGAAGGTGCCGTCACCGTTTGAATGCGCGATGTACAGCCTGGTGTAGAGCCCGTCGTCCCTGCGGCTCGAGAACACAACCCACCTGGAATTGCCGGACCAGTTGTGGTAACTGTCGGTGTCCGGGCTGTTCAACTCATCCAGAGGCCTCGTCGTCCCCGTCGCCAGATCCATCAGCCAGAGATCCGACTCGTGATGCCATATCGAGAAATTGCCATAATCCGACAGAGTGTACATCAGGTATTTCCCATCGAAGGAAGGCTTCGGGAACGAAACGCTCTTACCCATGCCTTCCGCATCGACTACCAGCTCGACCTCATCTCCCAGCGTACCGGTGTGAGCATCGAAGGAAGTCTTGTAGAGATTGTATCGGATTTCGGTGAACTGAGAGGGAATCGCCTTTGCCTTGGCGGCGCAGAAATACAATGTCTTGCCGTCCGGAGAGAAGGCAGGGAATGTCTCCCAAAGACTGTCTCTCTTCACGGTAGGTTTCGTAATGACTTGGTTGCGGACCACATCATAGACCTGCAGGTCGGATTCCAGGTCGAGCACTTCGATGAGTTTTTCCTGGCCGACATGGAAGGCCTGGCGTGTCGTATTCGTTGAAAAGGCAACGAACTCGCCGTCCGGATGCCAGTAAGGATAAACGCAGAATCCCAGGGTGGAATCGGTCTTCGTATTGAAAGCCTGCATATTCCCATCCTTTCGGATAAGGGTCGCTCCGTGCTCTCCGCGGATGTGCAGGGTCATGTCGTCAGGAACGCCTCGGTTGTACGCATGGCAGTTGACGCAGCCGTCGAACTGGGTATTCTCCAGAATTGCCTTCTGCGAGAAGGACGAAAGCTCCCTTTCGTATATCCCCATCTTGCTGTGGACCTCGTATCCCGGAGCAAGCATCCTGTAGTTGAGACCGTAGTCAATCTCGTCTTTGCTTACGTGGATAGCCCAGGAGGAATCCATGACCGAACTGCTCACGGTGATGTCCCCTCCGGCGGCTTCTTCAAGGAGCCGCTTCCAGTCCTTTGGCTTGAATCGCACCTTCACCCCATTCACTGTCACCTTTACGTCTCCTGCCGTAAAAACAGTCTTTACATCCTTCAGTCCCTGGGCCGTATAGCTGAAATCCAAGGGAGCTATGGTTGCCGGTATGGTGACTCCGGTGTAGTCCGGGTAGATCGGCCCCTTGGCACCGTCTGGGAAGCCCGGAGCCTCTTTGGTACCGCAAGCTGAAATCAGCAGTGCCGCAATGGTGGCTATTATCGAAAGCTTTTTCATCTAGCTGTTGAATCTGAAATAGTAGTAATACCAGTAGGTTTTCCCGAAGCGGCCTTTCATCTGTTCCGCTCCCTGGCCTTGCTGCATCCCGGTTACGAAAGCCTGGAAATTGTTTAGGACATCCCTTGAAATGAAGCCAGGCAGGCCTTCAGGCCCGTTGTGCGAGGACGCCCAGTAGAGCAGGAATGCTTCCTGATAAGGCTTCGGAAGAGGGCTTCCTTCGTACAGGGACAGGCATTCAACGAAACGAGGAATGTCTTTCCCCAGCAAGGAATATGACAGCAGATAGTCAAGAGCCAGCCGGTTGCTGCGGTTCTCGAGGAAGAGTTTGCCAAGCATCGAATCCATTTCCTGTTCGCTGAAAAGGAAATCCGTGCTCCTGAACCTCAGCGCCTTTTCCTTGGAATATTCGGTAGAGTTCCCGGCACTGCCATTTTCTATCTCCACCAGTTTGCCTTCCGCCCATTTCCTGTAGAACAGGGTTTTGGAGAGGGGTATAAGATACTTGCGGGCCACCTGAAGGTCTTCGTTTACGATATTGGTCTCGGCGAGCCGCTTGTAGCAGCGTGCGCTTTTCTGGAAATCAGGGATAGCTTCCTGCGCTTCGAAATAATACCTCTGCGCTGTGTTCACCATTCCGAGCGCCCAGTAGGCCTCCGCGGTAGGCAGAGGGGATGTACAGTCGCGGATGAAATCAGGCAGCAGCCCCTGAGGCCCGTTTTGGAAATAGTCGAACTGATGCTGTTCCATCCTGCCTGTCTGTCCCAGGGCAAGGTTCAGGCAGCAGACGGTAAAAGGCTTGTCGGGGTTCTTCCTGTCTGCCTTCATCATTATCCGGTTCCACATGTTGTATCGGACCATGAAGTCGTAGCACATGTGTTCCTCCTTGTTCATGTCGGAATTAAGCCACACCCCGGCTGCGCACAGGACGGCCATCCCGGCCAGGCAGAGCCAACCGTAAAGAGCCTTGGACGAGTCCTTGACAAGGCCGATCAGCGGAGCCAGCGCGGCCGCAACCCACATCCAGACCGCCACCATGTGCGGATAGCGATTGTAGTGGATTCCCAGCAGCAGCCTCTTCAGAGGATAATTGAATATCTGCCTTGCAACCAGAGGCGATACAACTGCGAGAATGAGTGCGGACACCAAGGACGGGACCATCTCCTTGAACGATGACCTGCGTCCCAGGACTGCCGGAACTGCCAGAAGATATGCAACTCCAAGGCCTCCGCAGAGGAGGTAGACGACAGGAACCAACAAAGGATACAGTATCAATGCGGTCTTTACAGACTGGATTCTCGAAACTGCCAGAGCGATGGCCAGGGCAAGTATCAAAGCCACGACGGCTCCCGGGATGGAATGCTCTCCACACAGGTGGAACCAGCAGAAGGCTGCCGGAATGAAGCTCAAGGCATATGCTAAGGAACTCTCCCTTCCGGAAAGTTTCCATGTCATGAATTGGACAAGCCACAGCATCAGGGCGCAGATCGCCGCCCCCGCCCACGCATAGTAGAAGAACTGGGTGAGGAACCTGCCGCACCAGTCGGCAAGGCCTCCGGGGAGGGACGCTACCTCCCGGAAATATTCACCACCGAACTGGAACATCTGGAGCTGTTCCTGGTAGTGGATGTGGTAGGGGTATCTCAGTCCGAAGAATAGGAAAGCCGCTAGCGTGAATAGCAGCGCCGCCAGCATCCGGACGAGTGACTGTCTTCGATTCATTGGCTTTTTCAAGTGATTCATACAAAGTTATCATATTTTTTGAATAAATTTGTTCATCTATTCTCTGAATATGACTAAACGCACCAAGATCTGCCTCGCCACAGTTTTCGCACTGCTCCTTTTGCTTCTTTCGGCATGGGGCATAATGGCATTGAGGTTCCCTTACTACCATCAGTACCGCAAGATGCTCGACCTGTCTCCGAGGAAAGCTCTGAAATACTGCGGATGGCCAGGAAAGGACCTTGAATGGCTGCTTTCGATGGATGTGGAAGCCTTCAGGGGAGACTGGGAGAAAGTGAGCCGATATTCAGCCGAGGACCGCCATTCCATGCTCGGGACTTACTTTTACAATCTTTCCAATGCGATGAGGGGAAGGCTTGGGGAAGGCCTCATGGACCATTACCAGCCATTCGAAAGAGGCCTCTTCCTTCCGGTCAACAGCACTGCTACGAAATTCGCTATCACTTCGGCCGGCGAAGTCTGGTACCGCCTCGGTGAAATGACAATGGCCGAACACAGCGCCATCCTCGGCCTGATATTCTCTCCCGAGCATTACGGACCCCGCTACCTGATGCGCCTGGCTCAGATCAATCTGATCAATGGGGAAGATGAGGCTGCCGCGAAGTATCTCAGGATGCTCGAGGGGCACCGCGAGTACCGCAAGTGGGCGGAAGAGCATCTGCCGGGCAACGAGACCGAAGATGCCGTGTCCTGGCTGTCCCGGATGCGCAGCCTCGTCCCGAAGGATGACATAGTCCATTACGCTTCAGACGCCAGGGCCTCTCTCAGGATCCTTGTCGATGCCAATCCTGATAACATCGCAGCTAGGGAGTATCTCCTCTGCTATGACCTGCTTGTCAAGGACTTGGATAGCTTTGTCAAAGATTATGAAGGGAGTGGGCTGACCGCTAGAGTCTATCAGGAAGGAATCCTTATCTATCTAGCCTCGAACGGTATCCTTTCAGAGGAAAACGTGGCCGCCTATCCGGTTTCCGAAGATGTCCTTTCCGATTTCTTCGAATTCTCCGACATTTACCAGAAGAATTCCGGAGCCATGGCTCCTCTGGAGGGTAAGTTCGGAAAGACCTATATGTTCTACTACCGATTCGCGAAGAGAAATGAAAAATAGTACCATATTTTGCATATTATTGTCTTTTCTTTGCCTTGTTCTGGAATCTTGCGGTGCGGGGAACGGGGCTTCGGAAATGGTATTGGAGCATTTCGCGGTCAATGAACAAACCATCCCGATATCTCCGGACTATGCGTTTGTGACTGTTCCCCGGAACATAGCCCCGCTTAATTTCCGTTATACGGCGGCAAATGCCAAGAAGGCTGAGACTATATTCATCTATAATGGGAAGCGACTGAAAATCAAGGGATTGGAGGTTAAGTGGAACCCCCGTAAATGGAAGAAGATGCTGTCGGAGTCGGTGGGATGTGACATAATGGTGAAGGGCATCGTCAGGTTCAAGGGGGCCTCCGTGCAGGAATATTCCTGGAAGATTTCAGTCAGTCCCGATCCTGTCGATTCCTATCTCAGCTACAGGCTGATCGAGCCTGGCTACGAGGTTTGGGACGATGTCTGCATAGTCGAAAGATGCACCGAGGACTTCAGCGAAACAGTACTTTCTTCATATAAGAACACCTCCAATGCATGCATGAACTGCCATGTCCATAGCCAGGGAAGGGGTGACCTCAGCATCTTCTATCTGCGCGGTCCCAAAGGCGGGGCCATCCTTAACCGGAACGGCGGCCTTAGGAAGCTTTCCCTGAAGGACTCGACAATGATTTCCGGCACGGTTTACGGTGAAATCCATCCTGGAGGCCGCTTCGGGGTGTTTTCTTCCAACATTATCGTCCCCGGATTCCATACCTTCGGCAACAGGCGTCTGGAAGTTTTCGATTCGGCCTCGGACCTTTGCATCGCGGATTTCGACGAAAACAGGATGATCGTTCCCGAGCATCTGGCCAGAAAAGACGTATTCGAAACATTCCCGGCATTTTCGGCCGACGGGAAGCGGATTTTCTATTGCAGTGCTGACACAGTGAGCCTTCCGGGCGACATACAAAACCTGAGGTATTCCCTCTGCTCGGTGTCTTTCGACAGCCAGACCGGAGAGTGCGGCAAGGACGTGCAGGTGCTTAGGGAGGGAGTCTCCGTCTGTCATCCTAAGGCATCACCTGACGGAAAGTTCCTTGTGTACACCGTTGCAGACTACGGGACATTTCCTATCTGGCACACTGAGTGCGACCTGGAGATGATGGACCTCGATACCGGCAGGACAATCAGCATGGAAGCCGCCAATTCGGACCGGTCGGACACCTATCACAGTTGGAGCAGCAATTCCCGCTGGCTGTTATTTGCCAGCAAGAGAGGAGACGGGCAGTACGGCAAGCCTTATTTCTGCCATATCGGTGAAGACGGGAGTGTCTCCAAGCCTTTCGTGCTTCCTCAAAAAGATCCTTCCTTCTACGAACATACCCTCAAGTCATTCAATATTCCTGACCTTTCCTCCACCTCGGTGGGCTTTGATTACAAGACAATAGGCCGAATCTGGAAAGATGTCGAAGCAGAACCGTTCAATATTGCACATTATTTAGCAAAATAGTATTTGTTTGTGCGGGCGAGTGTGCGTAATTTTGAAATATCAAAAACCATAAGCACTTGAAACGCATATCAAACCTCGCCACCCTTTTCGCTGTGATGATAGTCACTGCTGGATGCAGTTCGCACAGGAGCGCTGCCCCATTGGATGTCCTGACTCAGGCCACAGTCTCCGGAAAGTTCCTTTACGGCCACCAGGATGACCTTGTCTATGGAAAAAACTGGAGTTTTGCTGCAGACAGCCAGTCGGATGTGAAGTCTGTCTGCGGACAGTTTCCTGCTATCGCCGGATTCGACCTGGCTGGCATTGAACTGGGAGACTCGCTGAACATCGACGGAGTCCCGTTCGACCTTATGAGGACTGCGGCTGCCGACCACGTCAATAGAGGGGGGGTGGTAACGTTCTCTTGGCATACTCGAAATCCGTTCACGGGCGGCGATGCCTGGGACGTAAGTTCCGACCAAGCGGTCCGCTCCATCATCGAAGGAGGGGAAAACCACGAAAAATTCATGGACTGGCTCTCTCGTGCCGCAGATTTCCTGGAATCCATCAAAGGGAAGGACGGGAAGCCGGTTCCGGCTATTTTCAGGCCTTTCCACGAGAACAGCGGAAGCTGGTTCTGGTGGGGGGATGACCTTTGCACTCCGGAGGAGTACAAGGAGTTGTTCTCCCTGACACATGGATATATGGTCGATGTGCGTGGCCTCAAGAACCTTGTGTGGGCATATTCCCCTAATTCCGGCTTCGATCCGGAAAGATTAGAGGAACGCTATCCGGGCGACAGCCTGGTTGACATAATTGGCCTGGACCATTATGAGTTCGTCCCTGCTGACACTACTATGACCGAAAGGGAGCGGATTGATGCTGCCAATGAATTCTTTATCATGGTGTTGAGGCGCGACCTTCGGCGCATCGGAGACTTTGCTTCCTCCCATGGCAAGCTCCTGGCCTTGACAGAGACCGGCTTCGAGGGAATTCCGGATCCACAGTGGTGGACCAAGACTTTGCTGAAAGGGTTGGAAGGAATTCCGGTGTGCTACGTGCTCACATGGCGGAACGCCTGGGACAAGGACTCCCATTATTACGGGCCGTTCCCGGGTTCTGCCGACGAAGAAGATTTCAGAGCGTTTTACAATGATGAAAGGACAGTATTCCTTGGTGAATGAAACTTGTGAAAGATATGGATTTCGAAGAGAGACTTGCTTGGCTCAAGAAGGAGCATAAGATATTGATAGATAAAGAGAATGAGCCTATCTACGGGAACGGTGTCTATGAGCGCTATGCCCATCCGGTGCTGACCGCCGCCCACGCTCCGCTGTCCTGGAGATATGATCTGGACAAGAAAACCAATCCTTTCCTTGAGGAAAGGTTCGGGATACATGCCGTGTTCAATGCAGGAGCCATCAAGTGGAATGGCAGGTATGTGATGGTGGCAAGGGTTGAAGGAGCGGACCGCAAGTCCTTCTTTGCAGTCGCCGAAAGCCCCAACGGAATCGATCGTTTCAAGTTCTGGGACAGACCCGTGATGATGCCTGAATACGGAGAACCGGCTACCAATGTCTATGACATGCGTCTCACCGCCCACGAGGACGGCTGGATCTATGGAGTATTCTGCGTTGAACGCAAGGACCCGGGCGCTCCTTCTGGTGACCTGTCTTCGGCCGTAGCAGCCGCAGGCATAGCCCGTACGAAGGACCTCGTGAATTGGGAACGTCTTCCGGACTTGAAATCCTCTTCCCAGCAGAGGAACGTGGTCCTTCATCCGGAATTCGTGGATGGTAAATATGCCTTCTACACACGTCCCCAGGACGGTTTCATCGATGCCGGAAGCGGAGGAGGCATAGGATGGTCCCTTGTTCCTGACATTACTGATGCTGAGGTCAAGGAAGAAAGGATCATCAACCTCAGGCATTACCATACTATAAAGGAACTCAAGAACGGGGAAGGTCCTGCACCGATCAAGACCCCTCAAGGCTGGCTCCATCTGGCCCACGGAGTGAGAGGCTGCGCTTCCGGTCTCAGGTACGTCCTGTATATGTACATGACATCCCTGGATGATCCGTCCATGGTTATCGCTGAGCCTGCCGGTTTCTTCATGGCACCTGAAGGAGAAGAATATGTCGGCGACGTGATGAACGTGCTCTTCTCCAATGGATGGATAGAGGACGAAGACGGCAAGGTATTCATCTACTACGCTTCCTGCGACACCAGAATGCACGTGGCCACTTCAACGGTGGACCGGCTGGTGGATTACTGCCTGCACACGGAGCCGGACGGCCTCCGCACCGGACTCTCCGTTGAAAGGCTCAACAGATTGATAGACAAGAATCTCGGTAAATAATATGGGCAAGATAAAGACGACTTTCCGCGAAAAGGTAGGCTATGGTTTTGGAGACATGTCTTCCTCGATGTTCTGGAAGATATTCTCTTACTACCTGCCATTCTTCTACAGCAATATTTTCGGACTCACCCTGGACCAGGTCGGACTCCTTCTGGTGGTGACCAGGGTCTGGGACGCAGTCAGCGACCCTATGATGGGAATCCTGGCCGACAGGACTGAGACCAAGTGGGGAAAATACCGCCCTTATCTCCTTCTGATGGCGGTTCCTTTCGCACTCAGCGGAATATTCCTTTTCACCACTCCTGACGCATCTCCGACCATGAAACTGGTCTGGGCGTATGTTACCTATATCCTGATGATGACGGTATATACCGGAATCAACGTGCCTTACGGTGCCATGCTCGGAGTGATGACAGATGATTCGGAGTCCAAGACGGTGCTTAGTTCATACAGGATGTTCTTCGCCTATGGCGGCAGCTTTATCGCCCTGTTCTGCTGGGAGCCTCTCTGCAACGCCCTTGGCGGCTACGGGACTCCCGCCGGATGGCAGCACGCGATGTTCGTGATAGCAACGATCTGCCTTATCCTTTTCCTGCTCTGTTTCAGGATGACCAGGGAGAAGATCAAGCCGGAGGCTACCGGTTCCGTCGGAAACGATTTCAAGAGCCTGCTCCGCAATGCTCCATGGTGGCTCCTTGTAGGCGCAGCCCTCTGCTCCAACCTCTTCAATACGGTTCGTGGAAGTACCATCGCATATTTCTTCAACGATGTGGTGAGCCAGGACGCCCATCTCAACCTGGGTCCTCTCAGCTTCGTTTTCTATGCCGGGCTGTTCCTCAGCATCGGTGAGGTCTGCAACATGATCGGAGTAGCCCTTGCCGTTCCTCTCTCCAAGGCTTTGGGTAAGAAGAGCACTTACATGATCTCCCTGATTGCCTTGATAGTCCTCAGCATAGCGTTCTTCTATGTC
>JBGVAE010000108.1:0-56828 GCA_045224215.1 Candidatus Cryptobacteroides sp.
GTCGGTGAAGTAGTTCCATCCTTCGGGATTCTCGTAGATGGTGTACGTGGCATCGGGGAAGTGAGTCTTCACCATCTGCCACGCCCACGCCCAAGAGAGGTAGGTAAGGTTGCCCTTCCTCTCCGTGTGCTCGTTGCAGTTGATCGCATTGAGCGTTCTGAAAACTGTGTTTTCTTGCATGGTTGTTAAATGATTATAGGGTTGTACATATACGGAAAAAGCCGACCAGGAAACCTGATCAGCTTGATTCGCCTTTCATTTCGGAACGGTATTTGAATCAATCCATGCAGCAACAAATCAAACGTGTTATGAAAAAGTTGTTATTCATGGCAGCTATCGCTTGCCTGGCTATGTTCTCTTCCTGTGAGAAACAAAGTGTCGAACACACCGGTGATTTGACCGGCGACCTGTACGGCATATGGGCCTTGGATTCCAAGGCTACCGTTACCAAGAATTCCGAAGGCAAGGAAGTCAGGGACGAAGTGGATTATTCCAGCTTCAATTTCTTCCTTGTCCTCAGCGAACCTCGCCTGGCCTTGGCCAAGAAAGGCAGCTTCACCGAACTGGACCTCGATGACGTGGATGTAGATGGCACCCAGTTCTCGTTCAACAAAGACAAGAAACAGATCAGTTTCGACGATACTCTCTGGCTCTCGGAAGGCTTGTTATATCACATGCGCCTGTACGGGGTTTACGATGTCCTCGAACTGACCGATAAGAAACTGGTCATCCAGCAAGAGGCTCTGGGGGTCAAGACTATCTTCTCCTATCACAGGTATAGATAGGATCCGTCTGAGAAATACATAAGAGGCTGATTGATTCATTTAGTCAGCCTCTTTCATTTTTTTGTGATATATTTGTATCCGTTGCGACTGATTTGATGAAAGGGCAGAAAGACATCCTCCTTGACAGGCTCCGTGGCGGTGAGCCGCAATTACCGGGATCTTGTTCGACAGGCGGATGCGCTGCCCCCTATGGAAAGAGTCAAGGCGATAGCGGCTATCTTCGATTATTTCCGCAACCCTGAAAAGAGACAGTATTGACTCCTTGGAGAGTTGTTAATATGCACATAGGAGACTGTATCGGAGGTTGGGACTTCTATGAGGACGACACGACCACGAAGCGTGTCAACCCAATATTCAATGACCTCGGAGTGGTAACTGCCAAGGTCTTCAAAGACCCTAACACTCGAATCCTTGAGATTAACTCAAAAACAGGACTAAAATGATCGACCCTACCCCGGGTAGAGTCAGTCAGGAATCTGAATCCCCAAATCCAATGATGGGAGGGGGACTGAATCTAAGTGTTTTTGCGTGTGTAAGATATAAGGACAATTATCATTATATTTGTTTTGGCAAAAAAACTATATGGGACATGAGTAAAGATAGGTTTGATATCAAGGAGCGAGAAGGCCTCAGTTTGATGACCGACGCTGTCGTTATAGTTGATAAGGAAACAGGCGTAAACTATCTATATGTTTGTCGCGGTTATGGAGGCGGTCTTACGCCTCTTTTGGACTCAGAGGGTAAGCCTATCATTACCAAATAACCAACAATTGAATACCCTCAAAACGCCCTTTCACAGTATTTAATTGTGGTGAAATGTATGATTCAGGGTATTTGAAAGACCTGAAAAGCATGATACGGGACATTTAAATGAGGTGAAAAGGATGAATCGGAGTAATTAGCTACTCTGTTTTGTATGATTTCAGGTTTGTTTCAACCCGATTTTCCACGAATTGATAATGAATCAAACCTGGATTGTAGGAATTAAGGTTGGTTTGTGGTCTAATTTACAATAGAGCAGACTCTTTGTGGAGATTTCCTATCTTTGTGTCAGATAAATCGTAATTTGAACCGCTATTAGTGCTATGAAGAATACGTTTTCCATTAAAGCACGACTTGCCAGTTTCAAGAACGCCTGGAGGGGAGTGAAGGTCTTTGTTCGTCAGGAGCATAACGCGTGGATACATTGTGTCATGACCGTTTTGGTCATCATTGCCGGTTTGTTTTTCCATATTGCAACAGCTGAGTGGATAGCCGTTATCTTCGCTATTGGGCTCGTTTTGACTGCCGAAGCTATCAACTCTGCCATTGAGAGATTATCCGATGTCGTACAGCCGGAAAAGGATGATAGAATTCGCGATGTGAAGGATATATGTGCCGGCGCCGTTTTGATTTGTGCTATTACGGCCGCAATCATCGGCAGTATTATCTTCCTTCCAAAACTGCTCATGCTTTTCTGATTTAAATTCCTATTTATCGCTCACTTCGGTGGGCGATTATTTCTTGTACTTCGCTGACACGATCGTCAAGCAGGACTGAACGCTTCCATTTCAAGGCGCAATTACCTTTTGGTGCCTGACTCTGCCAGAGCAGTATCTATTACAGCTTTCAGTTGGCTATAATTAGCCTTCCCTTGTTCTTTAGTTATCTTTCTAAGACGGCCTAAAGAAATTGACTTGTTGTTGCCACACTCTTTATTGATGACGCATGTGGGAACCACATAGAATTCCCAGTGCCTCAAGCGCAATGCCGCACACCGGCGGTGGTACCGTAAAACGCATCCCAAGAACTACAAGGGCAAGACCAGGGGGCGAAAGCCGGCACGGAAGAACGAGAAGTTCAGACCGCGCAAACTTAACCGGAGACACCGTTGTGGAACGGCTCACAAGGACCAAATACTCCCTTACCCAGACTCCCGACAAGTGGCCCGAGAAACAGAAGGAACGGATGGAACTGCTTTTCAAGATGTATCCGAAGATCAAGCAATCCTACGATGTGGTCAACAAACTGAGGGCCATCTTCCGGAGTAAGACTCTGACCAAGGAAACGGCCCGGGAGAAGCTTCATGACTGGTACAAGATCGTGAACCAATGCACGATACGCGAGATTAAGTCTGCCAGGGATGCCATCAAGTCCAGGGAGGACAATGTGCTGAACTACTTCCTGGGACGCTCAACAAATGCAGCGGCAGAATCGTTAAACTCTAAACTCAAAGGGTTCCGTGCTCAACTGAGAGGTGTGTCTGACCTGCCGTTCTTCAAGTATCGAGTATGCACAATCTTTGGGTAGAAACCCACGATTGCGCGACAGAGATGGACATCGCCTGTTATTCCCGATTTCGTTTAAACCAGTAGCAACAAAGGGATATCGGTATGGCAGAAAAAAGGGCTGCCACGGCACTGGTTGACAAAATCATCATACCTGTCAATCCATCCTTATACCATCGCTCCCGGACTCCGTCAATCTCAATATACAGAGGCCAAGAAAGGTAAATTAGAAGAGCGATAGCCAAGATTGTATTGACAATAAAGAGCACGATAATTGCTTGTTTCTTCCAGGTATACCTCCACCATTTCCACCGGATAAACATGCCAACGGCGCCATAAACAAAAATGTACAAAACGCCCACCCAAAGGAAACTCCAATCAAAATAGGGCCCTGCCAGTATCCATAACAGAGGATGCATAAGGAATGCTACAACGGAGGCAAGCATCATTCCAAAAGTGAAGTGCAGAACGGGTTTACAATCTTGATTCATGAAAAAACAGGTGTTTACAATATGCCTTAAAATGGGACTCTTTGCTAAATGTCCCAAGGGGTTATTAATGCCCAAATAGCCAATACTGAGAAAAACACGACACTAATAATCAGAGGGATCCATTCATACTCCTTGTATGGAAGTCCCTTGCCCTTCCTGAAAAATCTCCATACGGTCAGAATGATACCTGCCAAACACAAAATGAAATGGGTGATATTATACCAGTCCGCATTAGGAGGGGGGAAGCAATACAAAGAAGAAGAATAGTTTCTAAAGATATCTTGAATATACCATATGCCACGAACAAGACAAATGACTCCGCAAATGATTGCTCCAATGTCTTTTATGACGGTATTCTTTGACATAGTATTGTTTTTGACCTAGAAGCAGACAAATAACGACATAGTCCTTAAAGACAATACAAAGATAAGTATAATTTTTGAATTTTCCAAATATAATTTATTTATTTTCAATTAGTTCCGGAAATGACGGAGAGTGAAGATTGGTGCTTTGGAAGGGGATTGGGAGAAGAGAAAAAAGCTGGAAATGACCAGATAAATGTCCGTGTGTTGAAAACTTTGTTGGTAAGTAAGACAAGGTTATATGTTGTGTTTTAGGAGCTTTTCATACTTTTCAACAGTTCTTTGAAGATTCTTGGAAGGATTGATCTTTAATGATGTTGTATTATTAATGGCCGAGATCCGATCCATAGGTTTCAAGCCTGTCCCTTCCAAGAAATGATCGAGCGCGATCTCGTATTTCCTGTATCTTTTGGGAGTCATTGCTCCTGAGTCTCGTTTCAGCCTTAGGCTCTTGAAAAAGTCGTCCGTCAAAGATCCTATCGTTCCCGAACGCTCTGTAAACCCATCCTCTATAAAAGTCTTGATGTTCCCGAGGGTGATCGCTTTGCCTTCACGCAGACAGGAAGTCTCATATTCCCGGATCCTGGACTCGATTGCATTCAGGTATTCTCGGAGTGGGTTCGTCCTTCTTGCGTTCATTTGCTGTAGGAAAGAGTTCGGATCCTCCCTTCGAGGAAGAAGAGTAACAAGGCGCTCCCCGTCGAGGTTTAGGACCATTTCAACTGGCGATTTGCCACCTTTCCCTCTTTTAGAAGCCCTGCACCAGAACTTAATTGACAATGTTTTGATTGTTGAAGAAGCGACCTTCCGCACAGTTTCACATCGACATCAATCAAAACTTCTTTTATCCCCAACATGCCTCTCACGCGCTTGTAGCGCGGATTGGCACAAAAGAAAAAACCTCCTGGATGGTTCCAGAAGGCTCTTCAGAGCGGAAAACGAGACTCGAGCCCGAGGCTGCGCCTCGGACAATCTCGCGCCGTCCATGACCCCTCAGTCTTCGCCTTCGCTCAGCCAGCTCCCCTATTACAGGGGAGCGTTCGGGGTCGCTCGTGCGGGCCGGCGTGGTCACAATATGAAACCAGAACAGGCAACCTTACGGCTGCCTGTCAGTTTTCAGAGCGGAAAACGAGACTCGAACTCGCGACCCCGACCTTGGCAAGGTCGTGCTCTACCAACTGAGCTATTTCCGCAGTATTTAATCCCGGTTTGGTGAGTCGGGATTGCAAAGGTACAACTTTTTCCCGAACGAGCAAATTTTTTTGTTGAAATTTACCTCTTGTCCGTAATTGGTGCTCCATTGACCTTGTCAGGAGTGAAAGTGACGAAGTCCTCCTCAACCCCGACGGCATAGTCGCGGATGTCCATCTTGAAGCCAGCCTTCTTGTTGGAGTATTCCATAGGAAGGAAGGTTTTCTTTGAAACGGTGAAGACCATTTTCTTGAGGTCATTCTTGTCCTTGTTGGACTTGCTCTTCTTGCAGAGAAGTTTCCAAACGTCAGCTGTCTCACTCTTGATGGAGACATCATAGCGCCCGGAGAGGTTCTTGAAGGTGGAGTTGTCGTCGCTGTCCTTCTTCCTTGGCTCGAGAGCTATCACGACCTCGCCATTGTCATATGTCCAGGTCGTGTCCTTGTCCCTCCACATGACTTTCGTGGCATCTTTGTAAGTCATGTCCATCCTTTCCTTGTCGCCACGCGTACTTGTGCGTGTTGAGGACGATCCCAGGAAAGGAATCTTCATGTCAAAGGTGAAGGAATAACCCTCGACATCGCATTTGGCAAGTTCCTGATCCATCCTGGCGACGATCTCGGAAGCGGTCTGCGCGGAAGCAGCGCATGCGAATGCCAGCACGGCTGCCGTCAAAACAAACAAACGTTTCATAAAACTCGAATGATTAGACTTCTATGGCTGTGTTGAATTCCGAGAGGAACCTGAGGTCGTTCTCGAAATAGTGGCGGAGGTCGTTGACCTGCCATTTAAGCATCGCGATGCGTTCCAGGCCCATTCCGAAGGCGAAGCCGCTGTATTTCTTGCTGTCTATTCCCGAAGCCTCGAGGACGTTAGGATCCACCATTCCGCATCCCATGATTTCAAGCCAGCCGGTGCCCTTGCAGATGTTGCAACCCTTTCCGTGGCAGATGTTGCAGCTCACGTCAACCTCGCTGGAAGGTTCGGTGAACGGGAAGTAGGACGGCCTCATGCGGATAGCCGTGTCCGGACCGAACATTTCACGGGCGAAAAGGAGGATGGCCTGCTTGAGGTCGGCGAAAGTCACGTTCTCGTCGATGTAAAGTCCTTCAACCTGATGGAATATGCAGTGTGCGCGGGCGGAAATGGCTTCGTTGCGGAACACCCTTCCCGGGCAGATCACGCGGATAGGGAGCTTCATGGTCTCCATCGCGCGGACTTGGACTGAAGAAGTGTGTGTCCTCAGGAGCAGAGGGTTAGGATGTCCTGCAGACACGAAGAAAGTGTCCTGCATGTCCCTTGCAGGGTGGTTCAGCGGGAAGTTCAGAGCCTCGAAGACGTGGTAGTCGTCCTCGATCTCCGGCCCCTCGGCCACATCATAACCGAATTTCCTGAATATATCGACGATCTCTTGGCGTACGATGGACACAGGATGCCTGGAACCAAGCTCCATAGGAGTACCCGGCATAGAGAGGTCTTCCTTAGGCCCGTCGCTTTCTGCAGCTGATTCAGTCGCAGACTTAAGTTCGTCTATCTTTGCCTGGGCTGCCTGCTTGAGCTCGTTGATCTTGCGGCCGAACTCCCTTTTCATTTCGGGACCGTAGGTCCTGAACTCTTCGAACAGCTTGGTGATTTCGCCTTTCTTACCAAGAAGCCTTACACGGGCCTCTTCAACTTCCTTTGCACTCTTGCAGTTAAGTTCGCTAACCTGCGCGAGCAATTGTTCAATCTCTTCTCTCATATTCGTGCAAAGTTAATCATTTTTTTTGGCCTTCCTCTTGTCCCTGCCCTTCTTTTCACGCGCGGCTCCGCTCTTGAGGTATTTGTTCCACTGTTCCTCGTCCAGGATCTTGTGGATGGACTCGTAAATCTTCTCGCACCACTTGTCGCTGGTCTGGGCGAATATGTCCGAATTGGACACTTTCTTCGCTATCAGGTCATCCAGCTCCTCCTGCATCGCACGGTAGTCGTGATTAAGGATGGAATCGGCATAGAACACCTGCCAGTCCTCCAGTTTGAGAGTACTTTCCAGCTTTTCAACCTCCTTCTGGATGAATTCGCTCAGTTTCTTCTCCTTCTCTTCTGGAGACATCTGGTTCTGAGCCGCAAGCGGCATCAGGGAAATAACCGAAACGATGGCGGCAAGAAATATTTTTTTCATATCTTTACGTTTTGTAATAGGGTTGACAAAAATAATCAATAATACTAAAAACTCAAATATGGCAAGAAAAGCGATTATCAGCATGTTCCTGACCTTTGCCCTCATCCTCGCCGGAGGAGTCAGAAGCAAAGCATGTACCAATGTCATAATCACGCGTGGTGCAAGCGCCGACAATTCCTGTATGATTTCCTATGCTGCGGATTCCCATTGGCTCTACGGAGAGTTGTACTTCCATCCTGCAGCCGACTGGAGGGCAGGAACCATGCTCAAGGTCAATGATTGGGATTCCGGGAAGTACCTGGGTGAGATACCTCAGATCCCGCACACCTACAAGACCGTCGGAAACATGAACGAGCACCAGCTCATCATCGGAGAGACCACTTGGGGTGGACGGGAGGAACTGATGGATCCCAAGGCCATAATGGACTACGGTTCCCTTATCTACATCGCACTCCAGAGGGCCAAGACCGCAAGGGAAGCCATCCAGGTCATCGTGGACCTTGCCAATGAATATGGCTACGCCTCCGAAGGAGAGTCTTTCTCGATCGCCGACAAGGACGAAGCCTGGGTGATGGACCTCATCGGAAAGGGACCTGACAACAAGGGCCTGCTTTATGTGGCCATCAGGATTCCGGACGGATACATCTGCGCCCACGCCAACCAGGCCCGTATCCAAACCTTCCCGCAGAACGATCCGGAGAACTGCATATTCGCTCCTGACATGATCGCCTTCGCTCGTGAGAAAGGGTATTTCAGCGGCAAGGACGAGGATTTCGACTTCAGCGCAGCTTTCAATCCTCTCGATTTCGGAGGGGCAAGGGCCTGCGACGCCAGGGCATGGAGCGCATTCAACATCCTTTGCGACGGAGTGTTCACCTACGAGAAAGGCGGCAAGGTGGTGACCGAGAAAGCCTCCGACTATTATGACTATATCACCGCAAAGAACCTCGCTCACAGGATGCCTCTCTTCGTGAAGCCTGCTCGCAAGATCACCGTCAAGGACGTGGCCGACGTGATGCGCGACCATTTCGAAGGAACCCCTCTGGACATGACTACCGACATCGGAGCCGGCGGCAACGCCCTTCCATACAGGTGGCGCCCGATGGGATTCAAGTACGGGGATTGGGAATATTGCAACGAGAGGGCAATCGCCACCCAGCAGACCGGCTTCTGGTTCGTAGGCCAGGCCAGGCATGACTTCCCGGACATCGTGGGCGGAGTCATCTGGTTCGGTACTGACGATGCTGCAACGTCCTATCTTACACCTATTTACACGAACACCGACAAGGTTCCTGAGTGCTTCAGGGAAGGCAACGGAACTCTCATTGAATATTCCCCTACTTCTTCTTTCTGGATCAACAATCGAATCACCAACACCTGCTACAGGGCTTATGACATGATGGCTCCTGTGGTCCGAGAGGCCGTGGATGAGTTCGAGAACTCCCAGATGGGAGGTAAGCTTGCCGAAATGGATGCCAAGGCTCTCGCGGCATATAACGGCAGCGCAAAGAGCGTGAAGAAAGTCAAGCAGATGCTGACTGAATATTCAGTGAATACCGCCCAGGAGCAGTTCTCCAAGTGGGTGGCCCTCGAAGAGGACATCACCGTGCGCTTCATCGACGGCAACGTCAAGACCATCAAGGAAGACGGTACATTCGACCTCAAGCAGCCGGGATATACCGAGAAATGGAAGGAAGCCGTCGTCCGTGATCACGGCGACGTAGTCCGCAAACGCTAACTAAAGTTCCTTACCATGAAGCACTTCCGATTCATTTTGTGCGCATTCCTGGTTCTGGCCTCGGTTTCGGCTTATGCCGACGAGGGTATGTGGATGATCCAGGACATCAACGCCGCCCTCGAGAAGAACATGAAGGCCCGTGGCCTGAAGCTCTCCTCGAACGAAATCTACAATGCCGATGCCCCGGGGACCGCTGTCTCGGACGCCGTGGTATCGCTCGGATTCTATTGCACCGGAAGCGTGATCTCTGACTGGGGGCTGATCATTACGAACCATCATTGCGCCTACGCCAACATTGCGAAGCTGAGCACTCCGGAGCACAACTATCTGGAGGATGGTTTCTGGGCGATGGACACCAAGCAGGAAATCAAGATCGATGGGGAGAAGGTGTATTTCCTCAAGCGCGTGCTGGATGTCACCGATGAAGTGGAGGCCTTGAAGAGGGATCTGATCCGGCAGGGCCAGCCTACCGGTATGCGAAGGCTCAGCCATGTGATGGAGACCCGATACTCCAAAGCAACGGGACTGGAATGCATCCTGTCCAGCATGTGGGCGGGCGAGAAATATTACATGTCCATATACAAGGTTTACGACGACGTGCGTCTTGTGGCGGCTCCGCCTCTTTGCATCGGCTATTTCGGAGGAGATGAAGACAATTGGGAGTGGCCTCGCCACAACTGTGACTTTGCCATGTACCGTATCTACGAGAATGGCAAGCCGGTGACCAGGGAAAAGAGCCTGAAGGTCTCCCTGGGTGGTTACAAACCAGGTTCGTTCGCCATGGTGATTGGCTATCCGGGAAGGACCGACCGCTACGCTTCTTCCGCTGAGATCGGCTACCAGGAAGAGACTAACTTGCCTGTCTCCAATGACATCAGGGCCAAGCAGATGTCCATCGTCAGCAGATGGATGGATGCCGACCCGGCGGTCAGGATGAAGTATTCAGACTGGTATTTCAGTCTCAGCAACCAGCAGGAGAACGGTGCCGGAATGGAAAAATGCTACAAGCGCTTCCATGTCCGGGAAGAAAAGCTGGCTCAGGAGCGGAAGCTGCAGAAATGGATCGATTCGGCATATGACCGCAGGGAGAGATGGGGAACCCTGATCCCGGATTTGAAGAAGGCATATTCAGATTGCGCCTCCATCGAAAGGGACAAGATTTATTTCCGGGAGTCTATGTTCCGGGGGACCACCATAGGGAAATATTTCCTGAGGGCCGGGAATACAAAAGAATTGGACAAGGCGAAGCAAAGTCTCCTGGACGGAAGGGCCGCCACAGATCCAAGGGTGGAAAAAGAGCTCCTGGAGTGTGCTGCAAGGGAATATTTTACCAACCTTGACTCTTATTATTTCGGGGAATACCAAACTAAACTGCTGGATAGGTTCGGCACAGACTTCAAGGCTATGGCTGAATACCTTTGGGACAAGAGTCTGGTTTCCTCCGAAGCCCGCATCAAAGGGATCGAATCCAAGGATGAAATCCTGAACGACCCTCTTCGCAAGTTCCTGACCGAGACTCCTGCCACCAGATTCAACGACAGGGACGGGCATGGGATCCGCTGGAATGAGAGGAATGAACTTGAAAGGGAATACAAAAGGGCCCTCTACTGGATGAAACTCCAGCAGGATGAACCTCAGTACCCGGATGCCAATTCCACGATGAGGATAACCTACGGTACCGTGGGAGGTTTCGTGCCGAATGACGGGGTGTGGTACAACTGGTATTCGACCCCTTCGGGCATCCTCCAGAAATATGACCCGACCCGCCACGACTTCGATCTGAATGCACGGCAGAAGCGCCTTCTGGAGAAGGCCAATTGGGGGAAATGGGGCTTCAAGCTTGACGGCAGGAACAATTCGATGATCGTGGACTTCCTGACGGACAATGACATAACGGGTGGTAATTCCGGCAGTCCGGTACTGGATGCGAAGGGCAACCTGATCGGCCTTGCGTTCGACGGCAACACCGAATCACTGGCATCGGACACTTCCTTCACCGAAGGCTACAACAAGTGCATCAACGTGGACATCCGCTTCGTGATGTGGGTCCTCGACAAGTATGCCGGGATGAAACAAGTACTCAATGAGATTGAATTCGTGAAATGAAATATTCAAGGATAGTATCGGCACTTATAATCGGTTTCCTCTTTGGTTGTACAGCCGAAGAGATTGACAACCGGCAGGTTCCTGGCGCAGGAATGACTTTTTCCGCTAGTTTCGGAGACATCCATCCTACCCGTACCGCCCTCCAGAACGGGGGACAGGTCCTTTGGAGCCCGAATGATGAGATCGATATCTATTACGGTTCTTCCTCGAGCGGCAAGTTCGTGTCCGTCAACACCACCCTCGCTGCCGGGACAGACTTTGTAGGAGACTTCAAAAACTATGTCTACGCCGAGGACAAGGAATTCCTGGCCGTCTATCCTCACAGTGAGTCGAATTCTTTTGATGGCAGGAAACTGACCGTTGAATTGCCTGCGACCCAGAAGGGCCTGGAAGGGTCGTTTGACAACAATCTTTTCATCTCTGTCGCCAGGTCTTCCAATACGGACTTGTATTTCTACAATCTCTGCGGAGGAGTCGAGTTTTCAGTGGATGAACCGGATGTCAAGGCTGTGACTTTCAGGGGAAACGGAGGAGAGGTCCTTGCCGGCAAGGTCAATGTCTTGCTGGACGGAAATGCCAAGCCTTATGTTTCCGAGGTCATCGACGGCAAGACGGAAATCACCCTCACTGCCCCGGACGGCGGTTTTTTCAAGACCGGGAAACTTTATTACATAGTGACCCTTCCTACGGTTCTGGAAAAAGGATTCACCCTTACTTTCAAGAAACAACCGGGAGGGGCCGTCAGGGTTTCAGAGAAGGCTGTTGAGGTGAAACGCTCCATCTGGGGATCCTTGTTCAATGCCGACAAGGGAGTCAAGTATGACCGCCCTATCGGATTTACCGACCCTGAAGTAAAGATAATCTGCCTTGCAAACTGGGATTCCGACGGAGACGGCTATCTGCTCGAAAGCGAAGCTGCCGAAGTAAGTAGCTTCGGAACCTTGTTCAAGGGATCTTCCATCAAGAGTTTCTACGAATTATCCTATTTCCCGGGAGTCCATGAACTTGATGACGAAGCCTTTGCCGGATGCCAGGATCTTGCGGCGATCGTCATTCCAGAGAGCATAACAACCATCGGGAGCAGGGTTTTCCAGGACTGCCCGTCCCTCTCGACCATACTTGTGGACAGCAGGAATATCAATTACTCTTCCTCCGAAGGCATCCTTTACGACTACACCAAGACCCAGCTGGTCCGCTATCCGCAGGCCAAGAAAGGAACGTTCTATCTCCTTCCTGAAACCATCACTCGGATTGCTCCAGGAGCACTTCAGGGATGCAATTCCCTCCAGGCTTTGTTTATTGTCAGTCCGGTTCCGCCAACCTGCCAGGACGAGACGTTCGGGGATTCTCCATCGGTGATCTATGTCCTGGATTCAGTCCTGGATTCCTACAAGACCGGCGAGGTATGGGACAGGTGGGAGTCGAAATATGTGGGTCTGGAAGCTGATGAGTTGCGTTTCGTGGTATTCAAGGATCCGGTGTTCGAGAAATACATCCTGGGTCTTTACGACAAGGACGGCAATGGGATTCTTTCCTACAAGGAGGCCAAGGCGATTGTAGAGCTAAAGGTGCTTTCCCTAGGCGTGTCATCGGTTGTCGGCATCGAGCATATGCCTAACCTTGAGAAGCTGGACGTTCGGAACAATCCGAATCTCACCAGGATAGACCTTTCCGGCAATCCTTTGCTCCACTACATCGATGTCTCAGGCACCGGAATCTCCGAATTCGACATCACAAAGTGCTGCTACAAGTTCGATTTCATCGGTGGCCTTTCCTCCAATTGCAAGGCTTTGGTCATCAACGGTCAATATGCGATGAACAACTACAGGGGGACGAACATGACTGCAGTAGTGGACGGGTCCTCGTTCAGGACTGTGGATAGATCCCGTGACGGCGAGGTGGTCACCCTGCAGAAGCATACCAGAGGGCCTGGTATCTCTATTTTGCTTCTGGGGGACGGGTACATCGACCTTGACATCGAAAGCGGTCTTTACGACCGTCAGATGCGGATGACTTACAACGCCCTGTTCAGTGTTGAGCCCTATATTACCTTGAAAGACTATTTCGATGTCTATTATCAGATAACGGTTTCGGAATCAAGGGTTTTTGACGGGAATACTTATTTCGGCCTCGAACCTACGGCTTCCAACCGTTCTCCTGAGAACATGAGCGGTGCCTTCAGCAAGTCTTCCTCCCTTCTGACCCGGTTGGTGGGTTCGACCAACTTCAAATACCGGCTCGTCGTCCTCAATGGCGTCAATGCCACGGGAGTCACCTATTACAGCTACGTAATCACTTCTTCCAGGATCTACAGCATGGACGGCGTCGTCTTCATCGCAGCCCTCGATTCCTATTCCGGAACCGCCGATGAATATGAGTCCACCGTCATCCACGAGACAGGAGGTCACCTCCTCGGAATCCTAGCCGATGAATATGGTTCTTCGACCCCTACCGCCGACAATCTTAAGAAACTGGCGAACAGCCTGAACGGCCTGTATCATGCCAACGTTTCCACGAGCAACGATCCGGCCGTGGTGCCTTGGTCCCTGATGATCAGCGATGACACTTACGGCAGTTTCGCCGGAATGTACGAAGGTGGCAACACCTATTCCACCGGCGTCTGGCGATCCACGGAAAACAGCGTGATGCGCAGCCACTACCAGACCCGCCAGTTCAATGCGTGGTCGAGGTGGCTGATATACCGCAACCTGATGATGATCATGGGACAACCTTACTCCTTCGAGGAGTTCAGGGCCATGGATGCCAGGAACATCAGTTCCGCGACATTCTCCGCATCTTTCGCTCCGGTCCTGAGTGAAGACTGGACTGACAGGATGCCGCTTGTGAACGACTGCATCGTCATCGAGGAGCCAATTTAGTTCCTCGCCCTCAGGGGCCGGAAGAGCGCTTTATTTCGCCTTGATGCAACGGACCGGGTAGCCGGAGAGGTAGTTCTCGAAGGAAATGGAGAGACGGCCTTCCATGTAGTTCTTGGTGAAGGAGGACATCAGGCCGATGAACTGTATGTTTCCGTTCGATCCGATGTTAGGGTTCGCGGTGGATCCTGTTATGAAAGTCATTGAAAGACGGTTCAGGTATTCTTCGACCGAGCAGTTGCTGGCGGACGTCACTGTCTTCAAGTAAGCACCTGTAGCAGAGGCGTTCGACCTGTTGATGACTCCGTTGAATCCCCAGTTCCATCCATCTGCATCCATGGTCTTGATCCTTCCGCCTTTGTATTCGGAATCCCAGTAAGGACCGCTCTCGACTACATCTCCGTAAGTCGTTGCAGAGTTGCCGACCAGGGCGACGAAATCGGCGCGGGTCGGAATGTACCAGCCCTTAGGGCAGATTCCCTGGGTGCCTTCGAAGGACGTGTAGTTTTCGCTGTTGACTTCGGCCACTCCGAATGCGGTGGCTGCATCGTATAGGAATCCCCTTGAGGAGATGGAAGCCTCATCGGTGGCGGCGACACCGGTCGTGGTGTAAGGATACCATATTCCAGCGGCGACTGCCGGGTCGGTGGAAGGGGTCTTTCCCTTAGGAACGAATCTCAGAGGGTCTGTCATCCACTTGCGTCCATCCTTGAAAGTCTTGATATTGTAGCTGACTCCGTCATAGACGAAATTGTTCTCGAATTCCTCGAAGGAGACAGAGTCGTCGGCCCCGATCGAGCCGCCGTCGTTCCAGTTGGTGATGTCCCCGGAAACCTTGACCTGAAGACTCTGAGGGAGCACCCTGACTTGGGTAGTGTACTGGAATCCGCTGCCCATTTCGGTTGCTACGAGCTTCTGGGATAGTTCCTTGCCGCTGGCCGTGACGGTGACCACCATGGCTGCGGTCTGGGAAGGAACGATAAGAGCATAAGTGCTGTCATCCACCTTGCAGGCCGTGATCGTGGTGGCCTCTGCGGTGGTGCTTACGGTTGCATCATATGTGTCAGCATCGATGACGGCGGTAGGGATGATTCCGCCTATCTTGACTCCTTCGATGGTTCCGCCGGACTCGTTGGTGATCTTGATGAGGATCTTGGTGAGCTTGTGGGTGAACACCATCGCCACATCGTTGGCGGTCGGATAGACATCGCTCTTGGTGGCTGACATGAAGTCGGAGGAGGTGATGCCGCTGCTTTGGTCTGTCTGCACCGTGAAGGTTGCAGGGATGGCCGTGGCGTAAGGGTAGTAAGCCTTGAGGTTGGATGTCTCGTTGCCTTCGCTGTACCAGTCCAGGGAACCGGAGAAAGAGGTTCCTGAATATGTGAGCTTCTCGTTGGTGGCGTAGGCTCCGGAGGTGCGGGTGATGGTGAGACCGATAGCGTCTCCGTCTTCGAAGTTGACATCGGTCGCGCGGGTGATCACAGGGGTGATCCGGACCTGCTTAGGGACAGCAGGCTCATCCGGCTTTTCATTGCAGGCTGCCAGCGCAAGGGCTGCGAGCAGGATTACGTAAGATCTTTTCATATTCATTGAAACTTTAGAATTCATAACCTATCTTGATGAAGGCTCCAAGGCGTGTGGAACCTTCGATGTATTTCGTGGAGATGCCTTTCAGCAGGGAAATGTCGGCCCCGATGAACAGGTTCTCAGCCTTCCCGATCCGGAAATACCTCTTGACGTAGGCTTCTGCCCCTATCCTGCCGCAGGTCTCCCATTCGTGGTTGAGATTGTACCAATCGGTGAGACGGTAAGGCTTTGACCATCCGTTGTCCAGGACGGGCTCTACAATGACAGGCCCCTGCCCGGCAACCTGTCCTGCATAACTGAGTTTCGCTCCCAGGATCCATCTTCCGGCTGTGTAGAAGGCCGCGAAATCTGCGTCGAGGATGCTGAAAGACTCCCTGTCGTGATATGGATAGCAGAGTGTTGACTGCCGTTTGTTGGTGGTGAACCACAGCCCGGCATCTATGGCCAGCCTTTCTCCGAAGTATTTGTAGCGAGGACCGAGATTCCGGCTCCGGCGCTCGAAAACCCTGTTGCTCCCGTAAGTCTGGGGGGTAGTGACACCGCCGGTGGTGGTCTTGTCGATCACATATTCATCGGACTGCTGCTCCTTCCAGCCGTAGATGAAGCGGAACACGTGGATTGAGTTCTCGTTTTTCAGCCTGTACCCTGCCGAGGCGGAGAACTTCTTTCCCGGGAACTTGAACCAGGTGTAGTCCTTCTCTCCAACGGTTCCGGAAGTGATGTCGAATTCAGCCTCGGCATACAGCCATCCCAGTTGCAGCTGGGCCGCGATTCCGTTGGTATATTCCCGGACAGGGAAACGGTCCACTCCGGCTTCTGCGAGGTGGATGCCGCTGCCGTCCCAGGACTGGTAGGCTCCGTACATGAGGCCTTTGTCCAGGAAGGCGTCGTATGATTCGGCAGTGGTTCCGATCTCCTCCGCCTGTATGGATTCGGAAGATTTCCCGAATATGTATGAAAGCCCGGCGGAGAAACTCCCCGAGGAATACATTACGCTCGGAATCACTTCAAGGTCAAGGGCATAATTGGTATGGCGGAGGTCTTTCCGCTTGGCGTAGTTGTCGGATTCGAAAGTCATCCTGCCGCCAATCTTCCAATGTTCTCCAAGGTCGGCTGCAATCCCTCCGTCGAAGGAATATTCCTGCAGGATCTTTATTCCCGGAGTGAATTCCAGCACGTCATAGGGATACTTCCCTGGATGGATGAACATAGACCCGCACATATCCTTTCCGCGAGTCTGGTCGAATGAGAACGAGCCGATCATCGAGATGCGAGGCGACCAGGTCACGGTCAGGGCTTCGGCTCCGGCCTTGAATGCCTCGTCGGCCCCGTTGGAAGCGTGGAATCCTCCGTTTTCCAGACCTGTCTGGAGAAGGGCGAACGAGGCGTTGGCCCGCAGCGGGTCCAGTCGGAGTCCGGTTACGTTGCGTCCGTAATTCCAAAGGTTCGATCCTAGGATCCTTTCGTATTTCTCCTGGGCGGCGGTTTCCTGATGGAATGCGATCATCAGGACCGGAAGCAGGAACAATGTCCTACTTATGCAATGACTGAGTTTCGCGTTCATGGAAATCGATTGTTGAGTTGTTTGTATCCATCAGGACTTCGAAGCCTTTTTCAGCTGAAGCTTCTGTGTCCACGTTGCGGTGCAGGGAGTGCCCCATGAAGGTTTCCGACAGGGAGACGTAGCCAGCGTCAACCTTTGCGGATAGCCTCTTGTTGTTGGAGGTGGAACTGCCGTCGAAGGCCTCCATTCCGTCAATCACCCAGTCCACAGGAACCAGGAACACCCTTTCAGTGCTTCCCGGAGCCTGCCGGATGAAGCCCTCGGTGGCTATCCATTCCTGGATGCTCTTGCCCTGGGCACGGAAAAGGACCAGGGTAGGAGAACTGACGGACATCAGGTTGGCGTTGGCCTGGCCTTCCTTGTCCACCAGAGTCATGTAATGGTCCGTACGTATCCGGTCTCCGGGAGCCGGATGGTAGATCGGATTCGGGAAGAGGGGACTGTAGCAGACGAAGCACTCAGGGAAGTTGAGGTTGACCGAGAGCGGGTACTGGAGAGTATGGTCTATGGCTCCGTTGATGGCCACCACCGCGTCTTCGCCCGGAGCGAGCGGGAATGTCTTCCCTGAACCCGGAAACTGCCAGATGGCCTGCCCCACGGGCACTGTCTCCTGCAGGAAAGCCGGGTCGTTGTTCCAAGGATTGGTCGAAGTGGAATTCCAAGGAAACAGGATGCCGAAGCAGAGGCTGTCCAGGTAAGCGACTTCCGAGTCGTTGTTGTGGACGATGAAGTACTTGTCGGACTGGTAGGTGCCTTCCTGCGGGTACTTGCTGCAGCCGCTGGAATACACTTCCTTGATGACCATCGTGCCTGCCTTTGAATAAACCAGAGGGAGGATGATATTGACGTCCTGGCCCGAAACCAAAACCTTGTCGGAAGCTCCGTTGAAGACTGAAGTACCGTTGCGGTCGCTGATTCCGATCCTGTAGATACCGTTCGGAAGGGTCAGGGTCGCAACTCCATGTGCGTCGGTCTCTGCTTCCCGGATGTAACCGTTTGAAACATCTTCGGCAGTGACTTTCACTCCTGCCCTCACGAATGATGAATACCCTTCCGGGTACGAAGCCGTGACCACAAGGCTGTTTAGGTTATCCTTGTACGGCTCCGACATGTTCATGCATCCTGCAGCGAGGAGTGCGGTGAGGAATATGAATATCTTTTTTCTCATCTTGTCCTACAATTTGATCCTGCAAGTCAGTCCGTAATAGAACGAAGGGGTGAATATGGCACCCACTCCGGTAGCGTAGCTCTTGACGAACCTCCTGGAGTTCGTGAAGTTGTTGGCGAAGAAAGAGAGGGAGACATGGTTTCCGATCTCCTTGGTGATGCTCAGGTTGGCGGAGAAATACGGGTCGTATCCGTCCTTTGCGAAGACATACATGTTGCCGGAACGGATGACCAGCCTCGAAAGCTCGGGATTGTCCAGGTCCGCCGTGGTGAAGTCGTAAACGTTCCCGTCCAGGTCCATGTAGGCTATCGGCATGATGGCGGTGTAGGAGTTCCCGTCATAGATATTTCCTCCGGTTGGCGTATTCGAAGACTCGCTGACCGTGAAAGCATAGGTCTGTCCGTTGTATTCGGAGAGGTTCTGCATCCTTCTGAGCAATGCGGCTTCGAGTCTGCAGGTTACCACCAGCCTCGCCTGCGGGATGTGGGTTATGGATGTAATGTTGGCATCCATGGACTTGGTCTTCCTTCCGTTGGCGAGGGAATTCCCTCCGGCATAGATTCCGACATACTGGTAGGACCTGTTCGGCAGTGAAGTATGTGACCATCCGGCGTTGTAGTAGGCGTTCGGGATGTCGTCGGCATATTCAGTGTAGCCATAGGATGCATCGAGGCGCAGCCTGGTGCGGATGACCTTGATTTCAGGGAAATCGGCGGTCACTTCGACTCCGTAGCGCTTGACATCGTTGCCGTTGCTCTGCTTGCGCGATGCAGCGAACGAACGGTCCACAGCCTTGGTGTCCGCCGGTGTCCAGTATTCGTCGCCCGAATTCCTGAGCCAGACCTGGCCGGTCTGGGAGTCCAGGGTGATGAAAGGATTCGAATCCAGGGTGAACCCGGCAGGGAGCTGCATCAGGCTGTAGCTGAAAGGAGTGTAGATGTTGGTGAACTCGTAAGGGTTCCGGGTGATGTTCCGGAAGCCCACGATGCTCAGCTTGAATTCCTTGAATTCCATGTCGAGACCTACCTCCGAATTGGAGTTCCGCTGCCATTGAAGGTCAGGATTGAAGGTCATCGTGAACGGCTGGGTGTAATAGATGTAGGTTGCGTTTCCGGTGCTTCCGTAGGAATATCCGAAAGTCTGGATGTCCCTGTATTCCTGCTTCGGAAAGAGGATGTAGAATGACGGCAGCTTCTGCGTAAGTCCCCATCCGCCTCTTACCGAGAGGAAGTCTGCGAGTGTCCACTTGGCGTTGAGCCGCGGAGAGAGGGTGTGCAGGTTGTCATATTCCGAATCCTGTATGGATACGTTTTCGAAGCGGAGTCCGGCGCTGAGATTGAGTGAGGTCTTCCCGAGCGGGAATGTCAGGTTGTCCTCTGCGTAGGCGGCCACGTTGTGCATGTATGGATAGTCCGAATACGGTCTCGGGCGGTAGCCGTTTGCCGCCAGGGACTGATCCAGGTAATATTCACCGTCTCCCACGTTTCCGTCCGCCTTCCAGGTGACTCCGGCCTTCAGGATGCTCTTTGCCTTGCCGAAGTGCTTGAGCCAGTTGTAATGCAGCCCGGCTGAATAGTCAAGCTCCCTGGAGTCGGTGACCTGGTCGGAATAGAAGGTCAGCGGAAGGGCGTCGGCGATGCTGTAGCCCTCTTCTTCCCAGTGCACTGCAGGCTGGGAGGAAGCATATGAATTGTAGGCATGGACGTGCTCTTTCTGGTCGTGGTAATAGACAGAGCCTTCCAGCCTGAGGTTCGTGATCCAACTCTTGTTCAGCAGCCAGGTGAACTTGAAATGCGGGGTGAGTATGTTGTCCCTTTCCTTCGTGAATTCATTCGAGAACACATCCGGATCGTTCTTGCTGTCCATCCCTCCGATGTTGCCGGTGATTCCGGCTTCCAGCCTCAGCACCTTGTTGAAGGTGTTGCTGTAGTCGAAGGTGAATCCGCGGCGTGTGTACGAGGTGTACGGAGAGGTGAGCTTGCGGGTCGCGTTGGCATATTCCCCGCTGATGTTGAGGACTCCACGGTTGCCTCCGAGGTCGATTCCCTTGGCTGCGGAAGCCTCATAGGTCCTCGGGTTGACCGAAAACGTAACGCTGAGAGGGGTACGACCCTTTTTCGTGATGACTCGGACCATACCGCTGTTGAGGTCTCCGTATTCGGCGGAAGGAACTCCGGTGATGACTTCCACGGATTCGATGTTGTCAACAGCTACGCCCCTGGTGCCGACACCGGTCATTCCGGACAGGTTGGCATTGTCGCCCATCCTGACGCCATCTATCTCGATGGCGGTACCGAAGGCTGCATTACCTGCCGTGGAGCCCCCAGAACGCAGGGCCAGCGTGCTCTCTGTCGTAAGGTCCGGGTTGATGGTCTTCCCACCCGGGAGCAGGGCAGTTATGTTCGTCATGCTTGACATCTGGAGATGGTCCAGCGCATTGCGTCCGATCTTCTGGGTGGTGTTGATGTTGTCCTTGGACTTCTCGGCGGTCACGACCACCTCGTCAAGGGCGAGGGAGTTGACGCTCAGTCTGATCTCGAGGTCGGCGACATCCTTGGCCAGGACCATCTTGCGGTCTTCGTCAACGTATCCCAGGCAGGAAACATTCAAGGAATATTCTCCCGGCTGGATTCCTTCAAGGGAAAAGCGTCCGTCCAGGTCCGTTACGGCCCAGAGGTAATCGTCGTCCAGCTTGACGACCGCTCCCGCCACCGGTTCTGCGCTCTTGGAGTCGAGCACCTTGCCTTTGAGTTTCACCGGTCCTGCAGCCTTGGCTGCCGGAAGGAGCGAAAGAAGCAGGGCAAAGACCAGTATTATCCTATCTTTCCTCATGATGGGCAATCTATTATCTTAACAAATATATAAAAAAAGGATGATTTACTATATTTGCACCTACAATCTATGAATATGAAGGACAACAAAGAAAGGAAATTCAACCTTGCTTTCAATATCTTCCTCTTGTCGGGGATGCTCATAGCCCTTACGCTCACTACTGTGTTCAAGTTGCAGCAGCCTGGAGCCAGACCTTTCATGCTCCTGCTTGCGGCATTCGGAGCTATGATGGGAATAATCAACACAGTACTTTCCGCCAACGGGCACATCCTGACCTTCGTTTTCGGTTTCTTCGACGTGCTGATCGCCACGGTGGTGTGCTATGAGAACGGAATCATGGGTAATTTCGCCCTCCACGCCTTCTATTTCCTGCCGATGCAGTTCATCGGTTTCTGGCAGTGGCGCAAGAGAGGCGCTTCCCTCGGTTCGGAAGGAGAAGGAGCAACGAAGGTCCAGCCTCGCCGGCTGACTCCGAAACAGTGGACCTGGCTCATCGGGGGGATAGTTTTGGGAATTGCCGCCCTGTTCGTCATCTTGTATTTCGTGGACAAGGCCCAGTTCTCATCGGGAAGGATCGACACGATCAACAAGTCGAAGATCCTCCTGGATGCGACCGTCATGACCTTCAACATTGCTGGACAGGTCCTGATGAGCTTCGCTTTCATGGAACAGTGGTATATCTGGATCCTTGTGAATATCTCATCCATATCGCTGTGGGCGGTGGCTCTGGCTTCCGGAACCGGATCGGGGAATGCCGCCGTAATGCTGGTCAAGTACATATTCTACCTGCTGAACTCTCTCAACGGCCTTAGGATATGGTTGAATCTCAGCGGCAGGACTTATTTGGAAAATTGAGTATTGTTTCTTAACTTTGCCGAGTTATTTGTGGTATGATATCTGCAAGGTCGTGCCACGAGTACTCAAGATTGAACGCAACATTAAATTTATTTATTATGACTGAAGAAGAAATCGTAAAACAGGTCAAAGCGATTATCGTTGACAAGCTTGGCGTCGAGGAGTCCGAGGTGACGGAGACCGCCAACTTCACAAATGATCTTGGAGCAGATTCACTCGACACTGTCGAGCTTCTCATGGAGTTCGAGCGCGTGTTCGGAATCAAGATTCCAGATGAGGAGACCAGCACCATTGCTACCGTAAAGGACGCAATCGACAAGGTCAGTGAGAAACTCGCCGGCAAGGAGGAAGCATAATCACTTGCATATTGAAAGATTCAGCCTCGGACCATATGGCCCGAGGCTTTTCTTTTTCATTAAGCTATTATCTTTATAATTATTCTTTAGGTAGTGCGAATGTAATCTTCAGTTTCGGCTTCCTGTCAGCGGATGCAGGACCGTGCAGATAGCAGTTGTAGTAGCGGTCCTTGTCCAGCTCCGAGCTCACGGAGGTAGTCGACGCGTTCGCACCGGCGTACTGGGCCATCAGCATGTAATTGTAGTAATTGCTGTATGAGTTCCCGTAATATGAACCACCATAGTAGCCTCCGCCGTAATATCCTCCGCCGCCGTAGAGCTGGTTGTAGTAGGAATAGTAAGCGAGCTGCTGGTAATAATCGGCCATCTGGCTGGCGCTGGAATTGGTGGTGGTAGTGGTTACGTAACACATTATCAGCATCCAGATGTCGAAGTTGGACAGGTCTTCCCCGGCGTCCTTGCGGATGATCTGCTGGACGTGATGGGTCACGTCAGGGGAGTAGTTGGCAAGCGACCTGTTGATGTCCCCCTGGTTCTCGTCCGAAGCGCTTGCATCGGTAAGGCCGGCGAATGACACAGTGGTGTCCGTCTTTATCTGGACCGTAGGACTCAGTACATCTGGGTACAGGTACATGGAATCATAATCGTCCGGAAGGTCGAACGGAAGTTCTATCGTGGCCTTTGAAATCAATGCGGTCTTTCCGTCACCGCCCCTCTTGGCGATTTCTGTGTTGACGAGCTTCCAGATCTCTTTGGCCGGCACGACCGGCTTCAATCCGCTGCCTCCTTCGATAAATACCTTGTCGGAGGCACTTCCCGCCAAATTATCCGACTCGTGATAATCCACGTTGAAGACATATTGCTCAGGGAGACTGGTCGTATTGATCAAGGAATCGAGGTCCTGGAACTCCAGCGGGCTGAAGTAGAACATCAGAGTGGAATCCTTCCTCTCCCCGTCATATATGCCGCTGTAGTAAAGTATGGCGTAATTGTTCGTCCTGCTGATATACCCACTTTCTTTTTTTAGGATAGCCATCTCGTACATGTTGAAACGACCGCCATAGCCAACGGGATCGTCCGTCGTGATGTATATTCCAGGGAACTTCGAGCAGTACTGGTCGAAGTCCTCCATGTCTTCCTGCGTGATGTCCAGGAACTTCTTGCCGAATGCGGTAGTGAACTCGAAGGCAAGGGAGTCTTTGCCGTTAGCAACTGGGACGCCTTTGGTTATCCTTTGGGAGTCATAGTCAAGCTTGGCCCTTGAGTAGTAGTCCTTGGAGTCGACCGGCTTGTTGAGGGCATAGACGTTGATGTTCTGGATGATGTTCTCCTGGCTCTGATCCGGAACCGAAATCGAATCCACGGCTGCCCTGAAGACCATCTTCTTGAAAACAGGATCCGTACCGTAGTCGACGGTGTCAAGTACGGGGACCAGTGTGATGGCGCAACCTCTCCGCGTAACTCCGAAGTCTTTATCATTTATGGCTCCGATATTGATCCTCCGGGAAGAATATGCAGTCAAACTGTCCACCGGCTTCATCTGGATCTCGTCCAGGTCGAACTCGGCGGTGTAGAAGTCATATTTCTGATTGGTGGCGATGAATGATCCACCAAGATTCTCGTTTACGTTGACACAGGAAGCCAGTCCTGCGACCAGGCAAAGAGCTGCAAGAAGTTTCTTCATTTACTGCAACTGTTGATAAAAGCCGTCGTATTCTTCGACGTAGCGTCCACTCCCAATCGATTCATCATCGAACTTGAGGGTAGGGATTCCAAGGCCTTCGCAATATTCCACAAGTCCCTTGTCTACGTCTGCGGCACCGAATATGATGCCGTCAGAATACATTGCGGCAGTTTCCGCAAGATTTATGCCAGTAGGGTCATCCAGAAGAGGTACGTCCTCTGGTGCTATGTTCCCAAAGCGGACGGCATCCTTGAAGTTCGGGGAGAACTTTCCGTCACCGATCTCATTGTAGAGAGAGGTGACGATTTTGCTCTCGCTGAAAATAGGATCGCCTTTGTAAGCTTTCTTGAGATACAGCGGAACAAGATGGGATATCCAGCCTTGGCAATGGATGATGTCCGGAGCCCAGCGGAGTTTCTTGACAGTCTCCAGGACGCCCCTGGCAAAGAATATGGCTCTCTGTCCGTTGTCTTCGAAGAAGGTACCGTCGGTGTCGTAAGTCAACTGCTTGCGGCGGAAGTAGTCATCGTTGTCGATGAAGTAAACCTGGATCCTGGCTGAGGTGATCGATGCTACCTTGATCACGAGTGGACGGTCTACCTCCCCGATGATGATGTTCATTCCTGACAGGCGGATTACTTCGTGGAGCTGGTTCTTCCTTTCGTTGATGCAGCCGTAGCGTGGCATGAATGCGCGGATTTCTTTCTTGCGCTCCTGGATGCCCTGCGGCAAATACCGGCCAATCCTGGAAACAGGAGTTTCCGGGAGGAATGGCATTATCTCCGAACTGACGAACAGTACTCTTTGGACAGAATTTCCCATATTAACTAATTAGAATACAAAGATAATAATTTTTTTATTTTTACGGAAAAAGTTAAATTCGGAAAAAGTTAAGTATGAGACGACTGCTGTTTTTTTTCTTTGTCATTTCAATAACTGTCGGAACCGCAGCTGCGCAGGCTCCCGGAGAGGATTTGGATGACCTTTATGCACGTTTCATCAACCCTGCCAAGGAATTCCGGCCAAGAGTCTGGTGGCATTGGATGAACGGTAATGTCACCAAGGAAGGAATAAGGAAGGACCTGGAGTGGATGGACAGGGCCGGAATAGCTGGATACCATAATTTCGACGCCGGGATGGAAACCCCGGCCATCGTGGACGAGAGGCTTGTGTATATGACACCGGCTTGGAAGGATGCGTTCAACTACGCCCTGGACCTGGCGGATTCGCTGGGAATGGAGGTCACCGTGGCGAGTTCTCCGGGCTGGAGCATAACCGGAGGCCCGTGGGTGGCGCCCGACGATGCCGAAAAGAAGGTCACATGGCAAGAATCCATCATAGTTCAGGATGGCAAGCAATGCAATTGGAAGCTTCCTGAGCCGTACCTTTTCCCGGGGCCGTATCAGGACATTCCGAGCGACCAGGTGGATCCCCGGAAATATGAGTACTACAAAGACCTTTTCGTGCTTGCAGTGCGTCTGCCGGACGGCGGGACGCCTGCCCAGGTGAGCTATCCTGAAGAAAAAGCCGGATTCAAGACTTCCTGGGACATTTCCGACCGCTATCCGACTCCGGAACCGGACAAAGCCTCCTCGATCAAGGACGTTATTGACGTCACGGACCATTTCAAGGATGGCGTCCTGGAGTGGGATGCCCCGGAGGGAACCTGGCGGATCCTTCGTTTCGGTTACAACCTTCTCGGACGGGTCAACGGTCCCGCATCTCCGGAAGCGACAGGACTGGAGGTGGACAAACTCGACGGAGATGCTGTCAGGAGATACTACGACAACTATCTGAAGATGTACCAGGAGGCCTCCGGAGGCCGTCTCGGGAAGGCGATAAATTGCCTCATGATAGACAGCTACGAGTCTGGGAAATGCACTTGGATGAAGGATATGGAGCATGAATTCAAGTCCAGGAGGGGATATGCCCTGCGTCCATGGATGCCTGTGCTGACCGGGCAGGTCATCGAGAGCGCCGCTAAAAGCGAGCAGTTCCTGTTCGACTGGCGCCGGACCCTCGGGGAATTGCTGGCGGAGAACCATTACGACATAGTGAATGACATCCTTTCCGAATATGGGATGACGCGTTATACTGAAGCCCACGAGAGGCGGACCGCCTTCGTCGGAGACGGGATGCGGGTGAAGCGGGATGCGGATGTCCCGATGTCGGCCATATGGGTGCATTATCGCGACGGGTGGTATTCATCCTATCCGGTCGGGGAAGCCGACATCAGGGAATCTTCTTCGGTCGCTCACATTTACGGGCAGAACGTCTGTGCGGCGGAGTCTTTCACCGTCAACGGCACGATCGGGAAATACGACGGTTTCGGTGCTTATCAGTGCGGTCCTTTCAATCTGAAGCGGCTTGCGGATGCGGCGATGGCGGAAGGACTGAACCGCTTCGTGATCCACACTTCGGTACATCAGCCGTCTGACAAGCATGTGCCCGGACTGGCTCTGGGGCCTTACGGCCAGTACTTCAACCGGCATGACACCTGGGCTGAAGAAGCCCGGACATGGACTGATTACCTCAGCCGCAGCAGCTTCCTGCTGCAGCAGGGCCTCTGGAAAGCCGACATTGCTTTGTTCTATGGAGAAGACAAGAACGTCACGGCTGTATATTACGAGCAAAGGCCTCAGATTCCGAAGGGCTATAACTATGATTTTGTAAACTATGACGCCCTCCTTAATAGGCTGCGCATCGGGAAAGGCACCTTGGTCAGTCCTTCCGGGATGCGCTACAGGGCTCTTGTGATCGACAAGGATGTGAAATACATCTCTTTCGAGGTTCTCCGGCGGATTCGCAAGGCTGTCAGGGCCGGCGTAATGGTCTATGGCCCGAAACCTTTGGCCAAGGCCGGACTCGAAGGCAGCGACCGTAGATTCCAGCGCATTGCTGACAAGCTTTGGGGCGGAGGAAAGTATTCCGTAAGACATGATGTTCCTCTCGATGAAGTTCTCCTGGATGCTGGGATATCCCAGGATGCTTCCTGGGTTGCTTTCGAAAAAGACGGGACAGATGCCGACATCCGTTTCGTCCACCGTCATCTTGACGGAGGGGAACTTTATTGGGTTGCCAATATCTCTCCTGCTCAAAGGAATCTCTCCGTTTCATTCGCCGTCAGCGGAAAGGAACCCGAAATCTGGCACGCCGATACCGGGGTTCGTGAAAAACCTTCATACAGGATTGCCGGCGGCCGCACCGAAGTTGACCTGGATATGGTCCCTGACGACGCTCAGTTCATATTCTTTACAACTCCGGCTTCGGAGACTTCCTATGAGGCACCGGGCATCATAGAGCAGGAGATCTGCGCCCTGGACGGCCCTTGGATGGTCTCGTTCCAGCCGGGCAGAGGGGCTCCGGAATCCTTTTCCATGCCTTCCCTCCGCCCACTGAATGAATATTCCATCGAGGGTGTCAAGTATTTTTCGGGCACTGCGACTTACAAAACCGTTTTCGAGATGCCTTCAGGTGTCGCTGGCGAAGGAGAGATATTCCTTGATCTCGGTGAGGTGCATCACATGGCGAGGGTATTCCTGAACGGGGAGGACCTCGGGCTGGCATGGAAGACACCGTACAGGCTTCCTGCCGGGGCTGGGCTGAGGGCAGGAATCAACGAGATAGAAATCCGCGTGACCGATTCCTGGGCGAACCGCCTGATCGGAGATGCCCGCAAGAGGCCTGAGGATCGCCTTACCTATACGGTGAAGACATTCTATACTCCTGAAGACGAGCCGCTTCCTTCAGGTTTGGTGGGCCCTGTCAGGCTATTGTCCGAAAGATAATTTTTTTCAATTCCTGATAAAGTCACTATATTTGAACTCAAATCGGGATTATTCACGAATATGTCATCGGGAGAGAATAAACTAATTCGTAGGAGACTTGCTGGTGCATGGCTTTCCAGCGTTGTCAGCATCTCCCTGGTGCTGCTCCTGGTGGGAGTCGCCAGCCTGCTGCTGGTCAACGCCAAGAGCGTCTCCGACTATTTCAAGGAGAACATGCAGGTGTCCGTGCTCATGAAACAGGAAGTGAGCGAAACCGAAGCCATGGATTTCGCCACCGAACTGGATGCCAAGCCGTACATCAAGAGCACCCGGTTCATTTCCAAGGAAGAGGGTACCAGGGACATGAAAGAACTGCTCGGGGATGATTTCCTGAGCGTCTTCGAGACTGCTCCGATCCCGGTTTCCATCGAGGTGACCCTGATGGCCGATTACGTGAGTCCTGACAGCCTGGAGTTCGTCGGGTCCGACATCTCAGTGTCCCCTCTTGTAGATGAGGTCGTCTACCAGCAGTCGCTTGTGGAAAAGTTGAATACCAACCTGAAGAAGATATCCCTGGTGCTTGGTGTTTTCATCATCCTGCTGCTGTTCATCTCCTTCGTGCTGATCAACAACACAGTCAGGCTGAACGTCTTCTCCAAGAGATTCACTATCCACACCATGAAGCTGGTAGGGGCCACTAAGTCTTTCATCCGCGGGCCTTTCCTGGGGCAGTCTGTGTTCCAGGGTTTGTTCGCCGCCTTGCTGGCCATCCTCATGCTCCTTGGGATCCTGTTCTTCATCAGGAGGGAGTTCACCCAGCTTTTCGAGGTGTTCAGCCTCGACCTGCTCCTGGTCGTGATGGGAATCGTGGTCGTGTCAGGTATCCTGATCTGCCTTGTCAGTACCTTCTTCGTGGTAGGACGGCTTGTCAAGCTCTCCAAGGATGAACTATACTATTGATAGATAATTGATTGAATATGTCTGAGAATACTAAGATGGCAATTACCCGCAAAGGCCTCAGGATCATCCTCCTTGGTTTCCTGGTGATGGTGGCCGGCTTCATCCTCATGATGGGCGGCGGGACTAAACTGGGTGAAGCGTTCAATTGGGCCATGTTCGACTTCAGGAGGCTGGTCGCCGCTCCGGTCGTTATCGCCTGCGGGGTGATAATCGTGATTGCCGGAATCATGAAACGCGATACCAAATGAACTGGCTCCAAGCTCTTCTGCTGGGTCTCGTTCAGGGACTTACCGAATTCCTTCCTGTAAGCTCGAGCGGTCACCTGATGATTGTCAGGGAACTGTTGGGAGTTGACGGGGAAGGATTCCTGGATTTCACTGTCACTGTCCATCTGGCTACCGTGCTCAGTACCCTTGTCGTCTTTTGGAAACCTATCTGCAGGCTTCTCGCCGGTTTCTTCAAGTTCAAGTACAACGATGAGACCGACTATGTGTTCAAGATCGTCGTTTCGATGATTCCTGTGGCCTTCGTCGGCCTTCTGTTCAAGGATAAGGTGGAAGCCCTGTTCGGCGATTCCCTCACTACCGTGGGAATATGCCTCCTTGTCACCGCAGTCCTTCTCGTCCTCTCCGACACTCTTCCACGCCTCCTCGCCCATGGTACCGATATAGCATCGGGAGAGTCCAAGGTGCGACCATTTACCCGTTCAGGGCGCGAAGCCAGGAACGGGATAAGTTACTGGCAGGCTTTCGTGGTGGGAATCGGACAGGCCCTGGCAGTTGCCCCGGGACTTTCACGCTCCGGCACCACCATCGCCACAGGGCTCATCTGCGGAGTCAAGAGGGAAGTGATGGCCCAGTTCTCATTCCTCATGGTCCTGGTACCTATCCTGGGCGAACAATTCCTGGACCTGCTTAAGGTAGTCGGAGGTGATGAGGTCCTGGGAGGAGGAGTCAGTCCTCTTTGCCTGGCGGCAGGTTTCATCGCAGCCTTCATCTCCGGCCTCCTGGCTTGCAAGGCCATGATCGCCCTGGTCCGGAAGGCCAAGCTCTCCTGGTTCGCCCTGTACTGCCTGGTTGTCGCCGTACTCATATTCATTTTCGTTTAAGTCCTTAATCCCGAGCATGGCTGAAAGAACCCTGGTATATTTTGTCTCCGACGTCCACCTCGGGCTCGACGTGAACGACCCTTCTGACAGGGAAGACCGCTTCGTCCGCTTCCTGGAGGAGATTCCCCGGGACAGGACCCTTGCCCTTTACATGCTCGGAGACATCTGGGACTTTTGGTACGAGTACCGTGACGTGGTGCCGAAAGGCTATTCAAGGGTATTCGCAAGCCTGACCGGCATGATCAAGGAAGGAGTCAAGGTGTATTTCTTCCAGGGTAACCACGATATCTGGTGCTACAGCTATTTCCAGGAACTTGGTATCGAGATCCTGCAGCAGCCTCATGTGGTTGAGATAGGAGGCAGGACTTTCTGCCTTGGCCATGGAGACGGGCTCGGCCCGGGTCACTTCTGGTACAAGGTGATGCGCAGGGGATTCCGCTGCAAGGCCCTGCAATGGATGTTCAGCACTTTCGTGCCGGTGCGGCTGGCTTTCGCCCTGGGAAACGGCTGGTCGAAGAAAAGCAGGGTGGCCAGAAGCGAGGAATATGTGTTCAGAGGTGCCGACGAGCCTCTTTACAAGTGGGCTGTGGAGTTTTCACGTGGGCATAAGGTTGACTATTATATATTCGGTCATTTCCATGTGAAGGAAGACCTCATGCTGCCGGGAGGCTCTAGATTGCTGATATTGAAGGACTGGATGCAGCCTCAGTCTTCGAACTTTATCTTTTTCGACCTGATGTCAGGATGCTTGGGCATCTCCCAGAATATTGAAAAGTAGAGGGTGTCGAACTCTCCGCGCTGCCATTTCTCGACAAGATATTCAGTAACCTTGTCTTCTCCGTCAGGGTCGTAGCGGCTTTTCAGGTCGTTTCCGAAGAGTTTAGCTATTCCTTGCCAGAAGCCGGCGGTGATGCCGCTCTTGTAGTCCTTGATTATTTTATAGGAAGATCTCCCGATTTCCCTGTCGATTAGCTTTATCAGGAGCCTTCCCTGGGAGATGCTCATGTTCTTGAGGGGCTGCTCGTAGGCTTCGAAGAGTTCTTTCTGCATCTGGACGATGTAGGCCTCCTTCTTCATCCTGCGCAGCTCGTTTTGGGCGATGTGGTCGTCCACCTGCTTGGTCATGTCCTTTGCCAGAAGGGCGTAGGGATAAACCTTGTTGAAGTTGTATACCAGGCGGTAATATTTCTTGAGGTCGCCTTTCCTGGCCTTGTGGCCTCGAGGAAAGATCCAGCAAGGGTCGATGCTGTCATAGTAGACAGTGTCGCCTCTCTCTACCCTGTAGCCCATGTAAGCCGACTTAGGATTGCGGGTGACCTGCGGCATCCATTCATCATCGTCGTTCTGGGCGGCGAGAGGGCCCGCTGCCAAGACCCCCAGCAGGAAGCAGAGGGCGAATCGATATGTCAGCTTCAGTTTCATCTAAAACTTCCGGACTGCAAATGTACGTTTTCTCCCGAAAAAAACGTGCCAGACAGATAAGGGTTTTTCCGCGATGTCGAAACCGAGAGCAAATAAATTTACGACGGTTATGTAAATGCCTGAAAATGAAAATTTTTATTTTGATTTTTCGTGGTCGAAAATGTTGAAATATTTTTCAAATAATGTTTGAAATCCACGTTTTTTTGCTAAATTTGCAGTCCCAAATTCCAGGGGTTGTTAGCTTAAGTTGTTAATAATCAATGAATTGGAATAATTTGGAAATTTTATTAAAGTAATACAGCAATGTTACAGCCAAAGAAAACTAAGTTCAGAAGAGAACAAAAGAACGTGATGAAGGGAATGGCCCAGAGGGGCAATCAGCTCGCGTTCGGTTCCTTCGGTCTGAAGACCCTCGAGAACTGCTGGATCACAGCGCAGCAGATTGAGTCTGCACGTCAGGCAATCTCACGTCGTATGAACCGTGAAGGACAGATCTGGATCAGGATCTTCCCGGTCAAGCCTTTCACCAAGAAGCCTCTCGATACCCGTATGGGTAAGGGTAAGGGTGATCCTCAGGGATTCGTGGCTCCTGTCACCCCTGGACGCATCCTGTTCGAGGCCGACGGTGTTTCGCTTGCAGTTGCAAAAGAGGCTATGCGCCTTGCAGCCCACAAGCTTCCTGTCGCTACCAAGTTCGTCGTTCGCAGGGACTATGTTGAATAATTTAATGGAGAAGAAGAAATGAAGACATCTGAAGTACGCGAAATGTCCATTGCAGATCTGCAGGACCGCATCCAGGTTGAAAAGAACAAGCTTGACACGATGAAGCTCAACCACGCCATCTCTCCATTGGAGGACACATCGGAATTCGGTAAAATCAGAAAGGATATCGCTCGCATGATCACTATCCTCGCTGAAAAGGAAAATGAACAGAAATAATCATCAGTCTTATGGAAAGAAATCTTCGTAAGGAAAGAATCGGCGTAGTGGTCAGCAACAAGATGGACAAGACCATCGTTGTTTCAGTACAGACCAAGAAGGAGCATCCTCTCTACGGAAAGTTCATCAAGCAGACGACCAAGTTCGTCGCTCAGGATGACAAGAACGAGTGCAGCGAGGGAGACACCGTGCGCATCATGGAAACCCGTCCGCTCAGCAAGACCAAGAGGTGGAGATTAGTTGAAATCGTAGAAAAAGTCAAGTAATTATGATACAGCAGGAAACACGTTTACAGGTTGCTGACAACAGCGGTGCCAAGGAAGTCCTTTGCATCCGCGTGCTTGGTGGTACCCACCACAGGTATGCGACCGTGGGCGACCAGATCGTAGTCGCTATCAAGAGCGCCCTTCCAAGCGGTGACGCCAAGAAGGGTACAATTTCCAAGGCAGTCGTCGTCCGTACCAAGAAGGAAATCCGCAGGGCGGACGGATCTTACATCCGTTTCGACGACAATGCTTGCGTTCTCCTGAACAATGCAGGCGAACTTCGCGGAACCCGTATCTTCGGCCCAGTCGCCAGGGAGTTGCGCGAAAATTACATGAAGATTGTTTCACTGGCACCGGAGGTCCTTTAATCATTTGAGCATTATGAAAAAGTTACACATCAAGAAGGGTGACACCGTGTATGTCAATGCCGGAAATGATAAAGGCAAGACCGGCAAGGTCCTCTCAGTGATTCCTGATAAGGATCGCGCTATCGTCGAGGGCGTCAACATCGTCAGCAAGCACACGAAGCCTAATGCTAACCAGCCTCAGGGCGGTATCGTCAAGAAGGAAGCGGGAATCCATGTTTCCAACCTTCAGCTTATCGATCCGGCCACCCAGAAGCCGACCAGGGTCGGACACAAGTTTGTGGACGGAAAGAAGGTTCGCTATGCTAAGAAATCAGGAGAGGAGATCAAGTAATTATGGCAAAGAAAGCAGCAAAACCGGCAGAAGTGCAGGCACTTCCTAAGGACTATGTACCTTCTCTCAAGAAGGTTTATAAGGAGGAGATCGTTGACAAGCTCATGAAGCAGTTCTCCTACACAACCGTAATGCAGGTTCCTAAGCTCGTCAAGATTACCATCAACGAAGGTATCGGCGATGCTACCCAGGACAAGAAACTTGTCGAGGAAGCAGCTGAGGAGCTCGCAAAGATCGTAGGACAGAAGGCTGTCCTCACATATTCAAGGAAAGACGTTTCCAACTTCCGCCTCCGTAAAGGCATGCCTATCGGTGTGAAGGTGACTCTTCGTGACGTGAAGATGTACGAGTTCCTCGAGAGGCTCGTGCGTGTTTCCCTTCCACGAATCAGGGACTTCAACGGTATCGCAGAGAACATGGACGGCAAGGGTAACTACACCCTCGGACTCAAGGAGCAGATTATCTTCCCTGAGGTCGACATCGACAAGAACCCTAGGATCCATGGAATGGAGATTACTTTCGTTACCACAGCCAAGACCGACGAAGAGGCTCACGCTCTCCTCGCTGCGTTCGGACTTCCGTTCAAGAAACATAATAATTAAGGAATATGGCAAAAGAATCAATGAAAGCTCGCGAAGTAAAGCGCGCGAAACTGGTAGCCAAGTATGCAGCCAAGAGGCAGGCCCTCAAGGAAGCTGGTGACTGGGCAGCTCTCGACAAGCTCCCTAAGAACTCATCTCCTTGCCGTCTGCACAACCGTTGCTCCCTCACCGGTCGTCCGAAGGGCTACATGAGGCAGTTCGGTCTCAGCAGGATCCAGTTCCGTGAGATGGCCAGCAATGGTCTGATCCCAGGCGTTAAGAAAGCTAGCTGGTAACATATTATTTATTAACAATCGGATATCGGGCGTCCTCAGGGCGTCGATCAAAAAAACAAAAAAAACAATGACTGATCCAATTGCAGATTATCTTACCAGGATCCGCAACGCTTATCTGGCAGGGAAGAAGGTCGTAGAGATCCCATCCTCCAAGATGAAGGTTGCCATCACCGAGATCCTGTGCGAGAAGGGCTACATCCTCAGCTACAAGGTAGTCGAGGGTACCCCGTACAACACTATCAAGATCGCTTTGAAGTATCATCCTCAGACCAAGACGGCCGCCGTCAAGAAGATCCAGCGCGTGTCCACTCCTGGTATGCGGGTCTATGCTGACGTGGAGAACATGCCAAGGGTCCTCAACGGACTGGGCATCGCCATCCTCTCTACTTCAAAGGGCATCATCACCGACAAGGAAGCCAAGAACATGAACGTTGGCGGTGAGGTTATTTGCTATGTTTATTAACGACTAAAAGAAAGTAATAATGTCAAGAATCGGTAAATTGCCTGTAAGCCTTCCGGACAAGGTGAGCGTTGAAGTTCTCCCTGGCAACGTTTTGAAGGTTAAAGGACCTCTTGGTGAGTTGAGCCAGAAAGTAGATCCGGACATCAAGGTCACCATCGAGGATAATGAAATCAAGTTCGAGCGTCCTACAGACCAGCCGAGGCACCGTTCGATGCACGGTCTTTACCGCGCACTCGTCAACAACATGGTTGAAGGTGTTTCCAAGGGTTTCGAGACCAAGCAGGAGTTCGTCGGTGTCGGTTACAGGGTATCCGCACAGGGCCAGCTCGTTACCATGTCTCTTGGTTACTCACACGACATCCAGCTGTTGCTCTCTCCTGAGATCAAGGCTGAGACTCCTGATGTCAAGAAGGGTGAGAACCCTGTACTGATCCTCAAGAGCATTGACAAGCAGCTCCTCGGTCAGGTCGCTGCAAAGGTACGTTCACTCCGCAAGCCTGAACCTTACAAGGGCAAGGGTATCAAGTTCGCCGGCGAGCAGCTCCGTCGCAAGGCCGGTAAGACTGCTGCGGCTAAATAATTAGGAGGACACAGATATGGCATTGAATAAAATTGAAAGAAGAAGAAGGATCCATTACCGCATCCGCAAGCATGTCAATGGAACTGCTGAAAGGCCAAGGCTGGTTGTCTTCAGAAGCAACAAGCAGATCTATGCCCAGGTAATCAACGACGAAATTGGTGCAACACTCGTGGCTGCTGCGTCCAACGACAAGGTCCTTGCTGCAGAGTGCAAGGGTAAGAACGGTATCGACACCGCTGCGATTGTCGGAAAGGCAATAGCTCAGCGTGCCCTGGAAAAGGGAATCACCACCGTGTCTTTCGACCGTGGAGGTTACCTCTACCATGGTAGGGTAAAGAGTTTGGCAGACGGCGCCCGCGAAGGAGGTCTCATATTCTAATTGGAAAAGACTATGGCAAATACAAATGTTAAAAGAGTAAAGACTTCTGACCTTGAGCTTAAGGACAGACTGGTCGCCATCCAGAGAGTAACCAAGGTTACTAAGGGTGGTCGTCACTTCCGCTTCGCTGCAATCGTGGTGGTCGGTGACGAGAACGGCGTTGTTGGTTATGGTCTTGGAAAAGCCAATGAAGTAACTGCCGCCATCGCAAAGGGTGTCGAAGACGCCAAGAAGAATCTCGTGAAGATCCCGGTGATCAACACCACCATCCCTCACGAGCAGGAATCCAAGTTCGGAGGTTCCGTAGTGTTCATGAAGCCTGCGGCTCCTGGTACCGGTGTAAAGGCCGGTGGAGCTATGCGTGCCGTGTTCGAGTCAGCCGGTATCCAGAATGTCCTCGCAAAGTCCAAGGGTTCTTCCAACCCTCACAACCTTGTGAAGGCTACCGTTACCGCCCTGACCCAGATGAGGGACGCTTACACCGTGGCAGGTCTCCGCGGAATCCCTATGAGCAAAGTGTTTAACGGATAGGAGGCAGAGCTATGGCAAAACTTAGAATCACACAGGTCAGAAGCAAGAACGGATCCACCCAGAGGCAGATCGCAAGTCTGAGGTCCCTGGGCATCCGCAAGATCCATCAGACCGTCGAGGTTGAGAAGAATCCGGTGACGGAGGGACAGCTTGCAAAGGTCCGTCATCTTTGTGAAGTCGAAGAAATTAAGGAGGACTAAAGATGAAACTTTCAGAACTGAAACCTGCAAAAGGTGCAACTCATAACAGCAAGCGTATAGGTCGCGGACAGGGTTCCGGTAAGGGTGGTACAGCCACCCGTGGTACCAAGGGTGCCCAGGCTCGCGCTGGTTACGAACACAAGATCGGTTTCGAGGGTGGTCAGATGCCAATCCAGAGGCGCGTTCCTAAGTTCGGATTCAAGAATCCTACCAGGGTTGAGTACACGGCAGTCAACGTTTCCGCTCTCCAGGCTCTCTCAGAAAAGGTCGGAAAGACCGAGCTCGGTCTTGACGATATCAAGCTTGCAGGCCTCGCCGCCCCTAAGGATCTCGTAAAGGTCCTCGGTAACGGCGAAATCTCCGCTGCCCTCACGGTAACGGCAGATGCCTTCTCTTCTTCAGCCATCTCCAAGATCGAGGCGGCCGGTGGTAAGGCTATCGTAATTGGACAATAAAGATGAAGAAGTTTATTGAAACAATAAAGAACATCTTCAGGATCGAGGAACTCCGCAAGAGACTCGGCTACACGTTCCTTCTCATCCTCATCTACAGGTTGGGTTGCTTCATCGTGCTTCCGGGTATCGACACCACCATGCTGGCCAAGTTGCAAAGCAGCACGCAGGAGGGTCTCGTCGGTCTGTTGAACATGTTCTCCGGAGGTGCCTTCGGTAATGCTTCCATCTTCGCGCTGGGAGTGATGCCTTACATCTCCGCATCCATCGTGATCCAGCTTCTCGGCATGTTCGTCCCTTACTTCAGGAAACTCCAGATGGAGGGCGAAAGCGGCCGTAGGAAGATGAATCAGATCACCAGGTACCTCACCGTCCTCATTCTCTGCATCCAGGGTCCTGCATACATCGCATCGATCCACAGCCAGATCCCGGGCGCCGCTTTCGTCGCCGAGACCCAGCTGGGCTGGAGCAGGTTCGTGTACAACCTCGTTGCCACCATCATCCTGATGTCCGGCTCGATGTTCGTAATGTGGCTTGGTGAGAGGATCACTGACAGGGGAATCGGCAACGGTATCTCCCTGCTTATCATGATCGGTATCGTGGCCCGTCTGCCTTTCGCTCTCGTAGCTGAATTCGGAACCAAGCTTTCTTCCACAACCGGTGGCGGTTCCATCGCCCTCATCGTGGAACTTATCATCTGGTTCCTTGTCATCGTGGCTACCATCGCTCTGGTCCAGGCTGTCAGGAAGGTTCCTGTACAGTACGCCAAGAGGATCGTGGGCAACCGGCAGTATGGCGGCGTGCGTCAGTATATTCCTTTGAAGATCAATGCAGCAGGCGTTATGCCTATCATCTTCGCACAGGCTCTGATGCTCTTCCCTCTCCTCTTCTCGCGCTTCGACGCAACCAGAGGTCTGGCCGCTACCCTCGGAAACTACACCGGATTCTGGTATAACCTCATATTCGGTATCCTCGTCGTTGTCTTCACGTACTTCTACACGGCCGTCACCGTAAACCCTACCATGATGGCTGAAGACATGAAGAAGAACGGAGGATTCATTCCTGGAGTAAAGCCTGGCAAGGCTACCAGGGACTACCTTGATGACATCATGTCCAAGGTGACTTTTCCTGGATCGATCTTCCTTGCCATCATCGCCATCCTCCCTGCATTCGCAAGGATCGCGGGCGTCAACGACCAGTTCGCAAGCTTCTACGGCGGAACTTCGCTGTTGATCCTTGTAGGTGTTGTCCTGGATACGCTTCAGCAAATCGAGAGCTACCTCCTGATGCGTCACTATGACGGTCTCATGAAGACCGGACGTCTCAGCGGCCGCTCAGGTATGTAATGTTTTTTGATGATTGAGATTGATGGTTAGGCCTAAGACAGAAGAAGAAATCGGACTGTTGCGCGAGAACGCCATTATCGTCTCCAAGACGTTGGCGGAAGTCGGCAAGTGGGTCGCCCCTGGTGTGACAACTGCGAAGTTGAATGAGGTGGCCGAGACTTTCATTCGTGACAACGGTGCTATTCCGAGTTTCCTCGGATTCGAAGGCTTCCCTGCAGCCACCTGCATGTCCGTCAATGATGTAGTGGTCCACGGTTTTCCGTCAGACTACGTACTCAAGGAAGGAGACATCGTCTCCGTGGACATCGGGACGCTGTACAAGGGCTACAACGGTGATTCGGCATACACCTTCCCTGTCGGGGAGGTGAACGCCGAGACCCGGAAACTCCTTGACGTCACCAAGGCTTCGCTCTACAAGGGCATCGAGGCGGCGGTGGCTGGGGCCAGGACCGGTGACATAGGATACGCGGTGCAATCGTACGTTGAGTCGTTCGGTTTCTCGGTGGTCCGTGAACTTGAAGGACACGGACTCGGCAGGGAAATGCACGAGGCTCCCGGAGTTCCTAATTTCGGGAAGAGGGGGCACGGAGCAAAGCTTGCCGATGGATTGGTGATCTGCATCGAACCGATGATCAATGCTGGTGGAAGGGGTGTGTACCTGGCCAGGAACGGCTGGGCTGTCCACACTGCTGACCATCGCAAGTCGGCTCATTACGAACTTACGGTTGTTGTCCGTCACGGTAAGGCTGAACAGCTGTCAACCTTTGATTATATAGAAAGTACTGATAATTCTTAAAGTGTTTTTTCAATGTCCAAACAAGTAGCAATAGAACAAGACGGAAAAGTTATCGAGACTCTTCCTAACGCGATGTTCAAGGTGGAGCTCGAGAACGGCCACGTCCTTCTGTGCAACATCTCCGGTAAGATGAGAATGAATTTCATCCACATCCTCCTTGGAGACAAGGTGAGGGTTGAAATTTCACCTTACGATCTGACTAAGGGAAGAATATCATTCAGGTACAAATAAAAAATAATTCACGATATGAAAGTCAAGACATCCATCAAGAAGCGCAGTGAGGATTGCAAGATCGTAAGACGCAAAGGCCGTCTGTATGTAATCTGCAAGAAGAACCCTAAGTTCAAGATGCGCCAGGGATAATGGTTTTTAAAACAAATAAAGCTAAAGATAGATTATGGCAAGAATAGCCGGTGTTGATTTACCGAACAACAAGCATGGTGAGATAGGTCTCACCTACATCTACGGTATCGGCCGCAAGTCCGCAAGGAAGATCCTTGACGACTGTGGTATCGACTACGACATCAAGGTCGGTGACTGGAACGATGAGCAGATTGCCAAGATCCGTAACCTCATCAACGAGGATTACAAGATCGAAGGTGAACTCCGTTCCACCGTCCAGATGAACATCAAGCGACTGATGGATATCGGTTGCTACAGGGGTATCCGTCACCGTATCGGCCTGCCGGTACGCGGACAGAGCACCAAGAACAACGCCCGTACCAGGAAGGGTAAGAAGAAGACAGTTGCCAACAAGAAGAAGGCGACCAAGTAAAACCAGATGAATTATGGCAAAGAAAACAACATCATCAAAGAGAGTTGTCAAGGTTGAGGCTACGGGCCAGGCCCATATTTCATCAACCTTCAACAACGTGATTGTCGCTCTTACCAACAACCAGGGACAGGTCATCAGCTGGTCCTCTGCCGGTAAGTGCGGTTTCAGGGGTTCCAAGAAGAACACTCCATACGCCGCCCAGATGGCAGCCGAGGATGCTTCCAAGACAGCGTACGATGCTGGCCTCCGCAAGGTAAAGTGCTATGTCAAGGGTCCTGGTGCAGGTCGTGAGTCCGCCATCAGAACCATCAACAACGCAGGTATCGTGGTCACCGAGATCGTCGACGTGACTCCTATGCCTCACAACGGATGCAGACCGAAAGGCCGTCGTAAAGTCTAACATTTAAAACAAGTATTACTATGGCAAGATATACCGGTCCAAGTACAAAGATCGCACGTAAATTCGGCGAGCCTATTTTCGGAAGCGACAAGGATTTCGAAAAGAGAAACTATCCTCCGGGACAGCATGGCCTCGCATCCAAGCGCAAGAAGCAGCGCGAGTATGGAATCCAGCTCAAGGAGAAGCAGAAGGTACGCTACATGTATGGCCTTCTGGAGCGTCAGTTCCACAACACCTACCTCAAGGCTTCCCGTATGAGCGGCCAGAGGGGTGAGAACCTTCTCTTCCTCCTCGAGTCCAGACTGGACAACGTCGTTTACAGAATGGGTATCGCTCCTACCAGGGCTGCTGCAAGGCAGCTGGTCAGCCATGCTCACATCACCCTCAATGGTGACGTCTGCAACATCCCTTCCGTCCAGGTCAAGCCTGGCGATACAGTTGCTGTACGCGAGCGCTCCAAGAGCCTGGAAGTTATCCAGAAGAGCGTTGCCTCCGCAACCAAGTATTCCTGGATTGAGTTCGACCCTAAGGCTCTCTCAGGTAAATTCCTGAACCTGCCAGCAAGGGCTGACATCCCGGAGAGCATCAATGAACAGCTCATCGTAGATCTGTACTCCAAGTAACAGTTTAACACCAAAAAAGAACGATTATGGCAATCTTGGCATTTCAGAAACCGGACAAGGTGATAATGCTCGAAGGAACCGATACCGTTGGGCGTTTCGAGTTCAGGCCGCTTGAGCCTGGATACGGACAGACCATCGGCAACGCCCTGCGCCGCATCCTCCTCGCCTCTCTGGAAGGTTTCGCAATCAGTCAGATCAAGATCTCCGGCGTGGACCAGGAGTTTGCTACGATCCCTGGCGTACTCGAAGGAATGCAGGATATCATTCTCAACCTCAAGCAGGTAAGATTCAAGAGAATGGTTGAGACTGTAGACTCCGAGTCTGCGAATATCGTCATCAGCGGAAAGAACGAATTCACCGCCGAGGATATCTCTAAAGGATTGTCTTCTTTCAAGGTGTTGAACCCTGAGCAGCACATCTGCTCACTCGAACCGTCAGTTACACTCGAAATTTCCCTGACCATCACCAAGGGCCGCGGATTCGTTCCGGCTGAGGAGATGAGGGACGACAACACTCCGATCGGAACCATTCCTGTCGATGCCGTCTACACTCCTATCAGGAAGGTCAACTGGACTGTCGAAAACTGGCGTGTCGAGCAGAAGACCGACTACGAAAAGCTCAATCTTGAGATTGTCACGGACGGTTCCATTTCTCCGAACGTGGCTCTCCAGGAAGCGGCCAACATCCTTATCTACCACTTCAAGCTGTTCACCGACGACAAGAAGATCTCCCTGGAGAGCGCAGTCGAGTCAGATTCCAAGGAACTGGACGAGGAAAGCCTCAGGATGAGGCACCTCCTCCTCACCAAGCTTTCAGACATGGGACTCTCAGTGAGGGCTTACAACTGTCTGAAGGCGGCTGATATCGACACGTTCGCAGACCTCGTTTCCTATTCCAGGAACGAACTCATGAAGTTCAGGAATTTCGGAAAGAAGTCTCTCAACGAGATCGACCAGCTCGTGGAAAAGATGAAGCTCCAGTTCGGTATGGATGTCAGAAAATATAATATTGAACCCAAGAAAAAGAACGCATAAGCAATGAGGCACAAGAAAGCAATCAATCACCTTGGCCGCAAGAGCGGTCACCGCAAGGCGCTGATGGCCAATATGGCTTCTTCATTGATCAAGCATAAGAGGATCGAGACCACCGTTGCCAAGGCAAAGGCTCTCAGGACTTACATCGAACCTCTCATCACCAAGTCAAAGGAAGACACTACACACTCCCGCAGGGTAGTTTTCAGCTACCTCAAGGATAAGGAGGCTGTTAAGGAGATGTTCGGAGTGATCGCTCCGAAGATCGCAGACCGTCCGGGCGGCTACACTCGCGTCCTGCACACCGGTTTCCGTCTTGGAGACGGTGCTGATATGGCTATCATCGAGCTGGTCGACTTCAACGAGGCTGCTCTCGCTTCCGCCAAGAAGGAAGAGAAGAAGGCTACCCGTCGCAGCCGCTCGAAGAAGGCTGATGCTCCTAAGGCAGAGGAAGCGCCTGCAGAGGCTCCAAAGGCAGAAGAGCCGGCAGCAGAATAACCCAGGAATATTCCTTCAAATAATGGCGACCGAATTCTCCGGCCGCCATTTTTTGTGCTTAAATCTAAAATTTTTAATAAACCTCGAGGACATTTTTCTTATATTTGTGTTTCGATACAAAACGTTTAAGCATTTTTTGTTATGAACAGCCTATTCTATTTGGTGCCGGCAGCATCGCTCATCGCACTCTTTTTCGCTTGGTATTTCTACCATCAGATGCGCAAGGAAAGCGAAGGCACTCCTACGATGAAGGAAATCGCCCAGTATGTCCGTGAAGGAGCAATGGCCTATTTGAAGCAGCAGTACAAGGTTGTCGCCATAGTTTTCGTGGTGCTTGCCCTGTTGTTCGCTTTCATGGCATATGTCCTCCATGTCCAGAACGGATGGGTACCGTTCGCCTTCCTCACAGGCGGTTTCTTCTCTGCTTTGGCAGGATACATCGGAATGAGGACTGCAACCTATGCTTCGGCAAGGACAGCCAATGCCGTGAGCCATTCTCTCAACAAAGGCTTGAAGCTGGCTTTCCGTTCAGGAGCGGTCATGGGTCTTACCGTGGTGGGTTTGGGTCTTCTGGACATTTCCATCTGGTGGCTGATCCTGAATGCCTGCATCCATGAGGCCAGCCAGGCGCAGAACCTCGTGGTCATAACTACCACGATGCTTACCTTCGGAATGGGAGCTTCCACCCAGGCCCTCTTCGCAAGGGTAGGTGGAGGTATATATACCAAGGCCGCTGATGTGGGAGCCGACATAGTAGGAAAGGTAGAACAGGATATTCCTGAAGATGATCCTCGCAATCCTGCAACCATTGCGGACAACGTGGGAGACAATGTAGGAGACGTGGCCGGCATGGGTGCCGACCTCTACGAGTCCTACTGCGGTTCCATCCTGGCTACAATGGCTCTGGGCGCTTCTGCATACTTCTCCGCCGGCGTAGAGTTCCAGATGAGGGCTATCCTGGCCCCGATGATGATCGCAGCCATCGGAGTAGTGCTTTCAATTATCGGAATATATGCAGTGCGGACCAAGGAGGGGGCAGGGCTCCAGCAGCTCCTCAAATCCCTCAGCACAGGGACCAACCTTTCAGCCTGCCTGATTGCGGTTTGCACCTTCGTGGTGTTCTATGTGCTCGGTTTCAGTAACTGGTGGCAGCTCAGCCTTTCTGTCCTTTCCGGCCTCTTCGCAGGAGTCATCATAGGCAAGGCCACTGAATATTACACCTCACATTCTTACAAACCTACCCAGAAACTTGCGGAGAGCTCCCAGACCGGTCCGGCAACCGTTATCATCAACGGAATCGGCCTTGGAATGATCTCGACGGCAATCCCTGTAGTTACGATTGTCGTGGCTATCCTGCTCTCCTATCTCTTTGCTACAGGATTTTCCTTCGACCCTTCCAAGCTGAGCTTCGGCCTTTATGGAATATCCATTGCCGCTGTAGGTATGCTTTCGACCCTTGGAATCACGCTTGCAACCGACGCTTACGGTCCTATTGCCGACAATGCCGGCGGTAACGCCCAGATGAGCGAGCTTGACCCGGAGGTACGTCACCGTACCGACACCCTCGATGCTCTTGGAAACACCACTGCAGCAACCGGAAAGGGCTTCGCCATCGGTTCTGCAGCCCTCACTGCACTGGCCCTCCTGGCCTCCTACATCGAGGAGATCAAGATCGGCCTGCAACATGTCGGAACCGCTGTCCTGAACATCGGCGACAGGGTCGTAAACGTTGCTGAGGCCACCATTCCGGACATGATCCAGTACTACCAGGTCAACCTGATGAACCCAAGGGTTCTCGCGGGAATATTCGTCGGTGCCATGATGGCCTTCCTGTTCTGCGGTATGACCATGAATGCCGTAGGACGCGCAGCCCAGAAGATGGTGGTGGAAGTCCGCCGCCAGTTCCGTGAGATTGCAGGCATCCTGGAAGGCAAGCAGCGCCCGGACTACAAACGCTGTGTTGAAATCTCGACCAAGGCCGCACAGCATGAAATGATCACCCCTGCCCTTACCGCGATCATAGTCCCGATCATCGTGGGAATATGCCTCGGCGAAGGCGGAGTCATGGGACTCCTTATCGGAGGACTCGGCGCAGGATTCATCCTGGCTATATTCCTCGCAAATTCCGGAGGAGCATGGGATAATGCCAAGAAATATGTCGAGGACGGTCACTTCGGAGGCAAGAACTCCTCCAATCACCATGCAACCGTGGTGGGAGACACCGTCGGAGATCCATTCAAGGACACATCAGGTCCATCTCTCAATATTCTCATCAAGCTCATGAGCATGGTTTCCATCGTCATGGCAGGCTTGATAGTCATGATTCACGGATAGTGTTCGACAACTAATTGTCATTGATATGAAGAAAGTTACTATCAGAGACGTTGCGAGGGAAGCCGGGGTTTCAGTGACCCTGGTCTCCTTCGTGATGAATGCCAAGAGGGGCAAGGACGGTCGGCTTGACTGCCCGGTCAATCCTGACACTGCCGAGCGGGTCCTCCAGGTGGCCAAGAGGCTGGGCTATAGGAGGAACAATGCCGCTGCGTCCCTGAGAAGCGGTCGGTCTCATTCGATCGCGGTCATAGTATCGGACCTTGCGAATCCATTCTTTGCGGAGATCTGCAGGAGTATCGAGAACATTGCCTACAATGACGGCTTTACGGTGATATTCGCCAGCTCCGAAGAGAATCCAGAAAAGCTTTCCCACCTGGTGGACACCATGGTAGGTTACAATGTAGAAGGACTTATTGTTGCGCCTTGCTTGGATGCTGAACCAGCCTTGGCCAAAGCCAGCAGCCTTGGAATCCCTACCGTACTGATTGACAGGGATGCTCCTGGGGAGGAGTTCGCCAGGGTGCTGGTGGACAATGAGGATGCCGGAAGGATGGCAGCCAAGTATCTCATCCACCAGGGTTTCGGCAAGATCGAGATGATTTCCTACAAGATGGGAGTCACGAGCCTTACCGACCGCGAGGCCGGTTATGCAAGCGCAATGGAGGAAGCCGGGCTTAAGGACGATGTCAAGATTCACAAGATCGAGTATTCCGCAGTGGCGGCAAAGAAAGAGGTTATCGAGATATTCCGTAATGCATCCAAGAGGGGTACGGAGGCATTCATCCTCCCGACCAAGAAACTTGCGATGTATGGATTCAATGCGATGAATGTCCTCGGACTCAACCTCCAGAAGGATTTCTCCTTCGTATGCTTTGATGAGAGCGACATCTACGACCTCAACAAGCCGGTGGTCCCTCACGTTATCCAGCCTATCTCTGAAATCGCGTCACAGAGTTTCGGCCTTCTCAAGAAGATGATAGAGGGGTACGTCGAGGATTCCGAAAAGACCGTTTCCCTTAAGGCCAAGCTGGTTCTGGGCGGTCGATTCGGAGCAGAGCCTACCGAGGCAAGTTTCTAGGAAGGATCAGTATTTGATCTTGTACTTGTCGCAGAAGTCGATTGCAGCCTGGATGCCGCATTTGGCCGCCAGCGAGCAATATGATTCTGCCTTTGAGACCTTCCCTTCTGCTGCGTGGATGCGCCCGAGAGAATAGAAAGTATTGCCGAGGGTCTCGTCCTTGAATTTGCCCTTCTTCACTTCGTTTTCCGAAGTATTGAACAACTTGCAATATGCGTTGACAGCTTTTTCATAGCTGTCAATTGCATTCGTGGTCTGGCCGAGGCTTGCGTATGAAGACCCAAGCCCGTTGTGGATCCAGTAGTCCATAGTAAGGGACTTGTGCTCGTTGGAGGAAAGCCAGTCGTTAGATACCGCGATATTCTCTTTATCCTTCCCGAGCAAGTTCAAAAGGACGGCGTACTGGTACTCGGAGAGCATGTTCAAGGCGTCCTTCCCGTAAAGTTGGGCAAAGCATTCCTCCGCGGAAGCATATTCTCCGGCGTCGAGGTATGTCTGTGCCGCCAGTTTAAGACTATCGATCGGATCGACGATGGTGGCCGGGTCCTTGGCTGGGTCCAAGTCACCGATTATGATGCGGTTGCCCTGGCGGGTATATTCTCCGAAACTGTCGAAAGTCGAGCTTCCTACCAGGAGAGGAACTGTCTGTTTCTTTATCACGAAGGCAGGTATGTCCTTGACCACTATCTTGTCTCCGATCCTGAGGGAACGGATGATGAAAGAGGCTCCCTTGGTGCTCGAACCATCAGGCATCTTGAGATTAGTGAGCCCCTTGACGTCGCTATCCTGGATGTAGCCGTTCTCGTAAAGGAAGAGATATGTCGTAGTGGACATGCTGACGAACCAGTTCTCCTCGGTATAGTATGTGCGCACACCTACTCCGTTGACCGTGGCATCGATCGTGTATTTGCCTTCCTCTCCGGTTTCGTTGAGGGTGATGACGGTTTGGGCGCCGAGGCTCGAAGCGAAGGCAAATATGGCCGTGATTACGGCCAGGATTTTCCGGAACATATTCTTAAATGCTTGTGTTGTAGATCTTTTCGCTCTGGGCCTTGCGGTATTCGTCCAGTTTGCTGGCTATGGCTTCATCGCCGAGGGCCAGGATTTCTGCGGCCAGGATAGCTGCATTCTTGGCTCCTCCGATGGCGACTGTTGCTACCGGGATTCCGGTCGGCATCTGGACCATCGAAAGCAGGGAATCCAGGCCGCCGAGGTTCTTCGTGGCCATCGGTACGGCTATGACCGGCAAGGTGGTAAGTCCGGCAGCGACGCCGGCCAGGTGGGCAGCCCCGCCCGCACCTGCTATCACGACTCCGAATCCCCTGTCTTTAAGACCCTTTGTGTATTCGAACATAAGTTCCGGGGTTCTGTGGGCGCTGATTACGCGCTTCTCGAACTCTATTCCGAAATCCTCGAGGATTCCGAAAGCTCCGCTCATGACATCCAAGTCGCTGGTGGAGCCCATTATCACTGCTACTTTCATATTCTTGAATCATTATTTCCAAACAATCAAACTTCCGTCCAGTGGATCACTGTCCCGTCCTTCTCCATCCCCCGGAACCAGGTCATCTGCCTCTTGGCGAACTGGTGGATGGCATTTGAAAGGAGGGTGCGCATCTCTTCATAGTTCAGGATTCCCAGGACATACTGTGTCACGAACTTGTATTCCAAACCGTAATATACCAGATCTTCAGCCCTTATGCCGCTGTCCAGTAAGCCTTTGACCTCTTCTACCATGCCACCTTCGAGCCTCGCATCCAACCGCCGGTCTATCCTTTCGTTCCTCACCTCCCGGCTCACGAGGGTGCCGATGTAATATGGCTTCTTTGCGGGAAAATTGCTTCGGACGACAGGATGTTCCTGCTCATACAGAGCCACTTCCAAAGCCCTTATTATACGTCTCTTGGACTGCAGGACTCCTTCGTCGGGAAGAGGTCCGAAAGAGGAAAGCCGTTGGATAAGTTCTTCGATGTCAAGTGTTTCCAACTTCGCCCTCAGGCTATCGTTCGGAGGGACTTGCGGCAGGGTGTATCCGGTAGTGGCGGCCTGGATATAAAGCCCGGTACCTCCGCAGAGGATAGGGATGGCCCCTCTCCCGCGGATGTCCGCGTATGCTGACTCGAAAGCCTGCTGCCACTGGAAAAGGTCGAACCTGGTTCCGGCCGGGATTATGTCAATGAGATGGTAAGGTATCTCTCCGTATTCCTCCAAGTCCTTCCCGGTGCCGATGTCCATTCCCTTGTACACCTGCCGGCTGTCCGCTGACAGGATTTCAGCTGGATGGCTTTTCCCGAACTCCCTTGCCAGATTGACGGCATACCGGGTCTTTCCGGATGCAGTCGGCCCAAGAACCACCACGAGATCGATCTCCCCGGAGGAATATGCCTCCAGGATGCTCGGTACATCGATTTCCTCCGGTTCCGGCAGGGGAGCCGGAGGCGGAATAGGGATGGGTTCCCGCAATTTGTTCTTGGGATTCCTGCTCATGCCTTCCCTTTAATATCCGAATATCTCTTCTAGGGAGAGTTCGGTGACCGGGCCGAGACTGCGGACGAAGTCCATGTCGAAGTCGGACTGGCGGCCGAGGAAGCCATAGATGTACTTGCGGTCCTTTATCCACTTCTGCTGGAAGGCCTTCACGTCCTCCAGGGTCATTCCCTGGATCTTCTCGAATACAGCCTTGTCACGATCTTCTGAAAGGCCGAGATCCCTAAGGTCCAGATATTCATACAGAACGTTGATTCCGGTCGTCCTGGTGGTCCTGAGGTTGTTCAAGACTGCTGTCTTGGCCACCTCGAAGGCTTCCGGAGATTCAGGCATATCGTTGATGATCTTGTCGAATTCCACTACTGCCTCGCGGAGCTTGTCGTTCTGTGAGGCTATGAAAGCGTAAAAGTTATAATCCATGTCCTTGTAGGCAGGAGTGTTAAGGAAGGCCCTTGCCGAATAGGCGAGTCCCCTGGCTTCACGCATTTCCTGGAAAACGATCGCATTCATGCCGCTTCCGAAGTAGTTGTTGTACATTGTTATGTCAGGATCGTTGGCCACGTCGAACTTCTCGCCCCTGTTGGAATACTGCAGGTAGTAGAACTGATTGGCATCGTAAGGAGTGAGGAATACCTCGCTCTTCTCCACCCGGCGGTTCTGAGGAATCTCCTTGACAAGAGGTTCGAGGCTACCGTCCATCTTGTGGCTCTGGGAAACCATCTTCTTAGCCGCGGCCTCGTCTGACGGACCGTAGTAGAGGATTTCGTGCTTCTTGCCGTAAAGATCCCTTACAGCCTGGAGCAGTTCGTCAGAAGTGAGGGCGAGGATCTGCTCGTTGGACAGGGTGGACTTGCCGATTAACTCCGGTCCGTAGAATATGTATCTCTGGAGGGCGGAGAAGCAGGCGCTCTGGTTCAGTTTCTCGTCAGCACGGTTCTTGAGGATGTCGGACTTGACCTCAGCCAGGATGTTCGTATCTGCTACTGCATTGAATATCAAGTCTTCCACTATTTCCATAGCCTTGCCGACATTTTCGTCGAGGCCGGTTACACCTATGTAGCTCTGCAGAGGCCCGGCTGAATATCTCTCGTTGCAAGCCAGAGCATAGAGTTCTTTCTTGATCTGCTCGGCGCTTCTGTCAGGAGTTCCGAGGTAGTCAAGGTAGCGGAATGCGATGTCCAGGCGAGGATCGTTCTGGGTGCCCTTGTCGAAGGTGCAGTTCAAGGTGGCGATGTCGTTGATTTCATTCTTCTTATATAGGAATTCAAGCCCCGAGATCTCGCCCTTCTTCATGTCCTTTGAGAAATCCAGGAACACAGGTTCGATCGGCTGTACTTCGGTGAGCTGGATTTCCTTCAGGAAGTCGCTCTGCTTGTCGCGGTTGGTTTCGATAGGGGTGATGGCAGGAGCGGCGATCTTGCTGATGTTCTTGTCCACGCCGAGACGCTTGTAGGCCGTTACGTGGCTGTTGGCTCCCAGATATTCATTGGCCCAATCCACGATCTGCTGCTTGGTTACCTTTTCGAGGCGCTCCATCTGAAGGGCGTCATCCCTCCAGTCATGTCCGCTGATGAAGGAATTGACATAAGCCATAGCCCTGTTGCCGTTCCTCTCCAGCTGGCGCATCTTGGACAGTTTGTAGTTGTTGATGGTGGACTGGATGAGTTCATCGTCGAAATCTCCTGAACGCAGCTTGGCTATTTCTTCGAGCATCAGGTCACGGACCTGCTCGAGGGTCTGGCCTGCGCGAGGATAGCCGAACAGGAGGAATTCACCGTAGTCAGGGCGGGTGTAGTTGAATCCGAAGAAGGAATTGACCTTCTGGGCCTGGATCAGGTCGAGGTCAGCGATTCCGGCCTTTCCGTTAGACAGGATCGAGCTGACCAGGTCTCCCACTTCGCTCCTGCGGAAGTCCTTGTCGCCAGGAGTCCTCCAGCCGACCATGACGAATTCTGCATCGAGGCCGTAGACATTCTTCTCCACCGGGGCTGTGATAGCCGCTTCTTCTTCATATTCAAGCATCTTGATGTCCGGATTCGGCTCCCAGTCTCCGAAATACTTCTCTATCGTGGCGACGAAGGTGTCAGGGTCGAAGTCTCCGGACACGCAGATGGCGATGTTGTTCGGGACATAGAAGTTGCTCCTGTGGTTCTCGATGTTGATGATGGAAGGATTCTTCAGGTGCTCCTGCGTTCCGAGGGTGGTCTGGAGCCCGTAAGGATGGCGGGCGAAGAGGACGGAGTCGATGGCTTGCATGGCCTTCTCCTGGTCGTCGGTCAGGCTCATGTTGCTCTCCTCATAGACGGCCTCCAGTTCGGTGTGGAAACCTCTGATCACAGGATGCATGAACCTGTCTGCCTCGATCTTGGCCCAATTGTCAATCTCGTTAGAAGGAATATCCTCCTGATAGACGGTCATGTCATTGGAAGTGAATGCATTGGTTCCCTTGGCTCCGATGATGGACATGAGTTTGTCATATTCATTCGGGATGGCGATCTTGGAAGCCTCGTAGCTGATGGAATCGATTATGTGGTACAAGGCTATCCTCTCGGCAGGGTCGGTCTTGGTCCTGTAAACCTCGAACAGGGCTTTGATCGAGTCCAGGAGCGGTTTCTCGGCCTCATAGTCGGAGGTTCCGAAACTCTCGGTACCCTTGAACATCAGGTGCTCCAGGTAGTGGGAGAGACCGGTGGTCTCATGCGGGTCGTTCTTGCTCCCGACCCTCACGGCGATGTAGGTCTGCAGGCGCGGAGTCTCCTTGTTGACGGACATATAGACTTTCAGTCCGTTGTCCAGGGTGTAGATTTTGGTCTTCAGGGGGTCTCCCTTGACAGTCTCATACTTGTACTTGTGGCAGGATGCCATCGAGACCATGGTCAGAGCGGCCAATGCCGCAAGGATTAATTTTCTCATTTCAGATATTCTTTTGGTTTTATTCTCTCTTAAGGCTTGCAGATAACAAACTTAGCGATTTAAAACCGCAACACCAAGAAAAGTCGCTATATTTGCAGTCCCTGAATGAATATGTATGGCAAAGCAGAAGGAACACAGGATTGAGATCAGGAACAAGAAAGCGTCGTTCGACTACGAGTTCCTGGAGACCTACGAGGCCGGGATCGTCCTTGTGGGAACGGAGATTAAGTCCATCCGCCTGGGAAAGGTTTCCCTGGTGGACTCTTACTGCTATTTCGTTGGTAACGAACTCTTCGTCAAGGGAATGAATGTCGCCACATATTTCTGGGGGACATGGGGCCAGCATGAGCCTATGCGCGACAGGAAACTTCTCCTTACCAAGCGCGAACTCCGTCACCTCCGCCAGTCCGTAAAGGAAAAGGGCCTCACGATCGTAACCGTGAAGCTCTTTGTCAATGACGAGGGATATGCCAAGCTGGTCATAGCCCTTGCGAAGGGCAAGAAAGTCTATGACAAGCGCCAGTCCATCAAGGAGAAGGATGTCCGCCGCGAAATGGAGCGCGGGGACTAGATCCCGAATTCAGCCTTGATCGCGTCCACCGCATCAAGCTTTTCCCATCCGAAGAACTGTATCCCGTCCTTTACATACGGCTCCCGGCCGAAATGGCCGTAAGTCGCGGTAGGGGAATATATCGGGTTCTTGAGTCCGAACTTGCGGATGATAGCGGCTGGCCTGAGGTCGAATAGCTTGCCTATCCTTGAAGCTATCTCGGCATCAGGAATGATCCCTGTGCCTTTACTGTCGACGAATATGCTCACAGGCTCGGCCACTCCGATGGCATAGGCTATCTGCACCACCATTTCCTCGGCGACTCCGGCTGCCACCATATTCTTGGCGATGTACCTTGCAGCATAGGCTGCGCTGCGGTCCACCTTGGAAGGGTCCTTGCCGGAGAAGGCTCCTCCTCCGTGCGGTGCGCGGCCTCCGTAGGTGTCCACGATGATCTTTCGGCCGGTCAGGCCTGTGTCTCCTGCAGGCCCTCCGATCACGAACTTGCCGGTAGGGTTCACGTGCAGCTTGAAGTCTCCCTTGAACAGGGATGCGGTCTCCGGATCCAGTGATTCCATTACTTTAGGGATCAGGATGTTACGTACGTCTTTCTCAATCCGGGAGTGCATCGCTTCGTCGGTGTCGAACTCGTCGTGCTGGGTCGAGACCACGATCGTGTGTATCCTGACCGGATGATTGGCCGGGTCGAACTCTACGGTGTACTGGGCCTTTGAATCCGGCCTGAGGTAAGGCATGAGTTCAGGACTGTCGTGACGGATGTCGGCGAGGGTCTTGAGGGTGAGATGGGACAGGTACAGGGCCAGCGGCATGTAATGTCCGGTGGCCTTGCATGCGTAGCCGAACATCATTCCCTGGTCACCGGCTCCCTGTTCCTCAGGATCTTCGCGGACGACACCGCGGTTGATGTCCTGGCTCTGCTCGTGGATCTGGGAAAGGATCCCGCATGAATCTGCGTCAAAAAGATATTCTGACTTGTCATAGCCTATCCTGTGGATTACATCGCGCACCGTCTTCTGGATGTCGACGTAGGCGTTGTCTGAACGGACTTCGCCTCCCACAAGCACGAGCCCGGTAGAGCAGAATGTCTCGCAGGCTACCTTTGCCTCAGGGTCCTGGCGGAGGAATTCATCGAGGATTGCGTCTGAAATCTGGTCGGCCACCTTGTCCGGATGGCCCTCGGAGACTGACTCCGAAGTAAAAAGATAATTCATGTCTTTAGCATTTTTTAGACCGAGGTTGCAAGCGGGTCAAATCCGTCCTCGGAAGTTTTCGGCTGCAAATATATGAAAAATGTTGATAACAATGTTGAAAACTTCATCGTTTTAATCCGGTTTATCAGGCTGGAAAATTTTAGCAACCCGATAATTTATATTAATTTCGCACGATTATTTGGGATTAACTTATTATTTCAATACTTAATTAATTCTATGGTTCAATTACTCAAAAAAGGATTGGCTGCCCTGGTAGCCGTCTTTGCAGGAGTCGCTGCCTTCGCACAGGTTACGACTTCCAGTCTTGCCGGACGCATCAACGATGAGAACGGCGAACCTCTGGCCGGAGCGGCCGTCGTAGCCGTCCACGTGCCTTCAGGTACCCAGTATGCTGCCGTAGCCAACGGTAACGGCCAGTATACCATCAACGGTATGCGTGTCGGTGGACCTTACAAGGTGACCATCACCTTCCTCGGCTATCAGACATTGGAGTACACGGACGTTGTCCTCCAGCTTGCTGAGACCTACAACCTCAATGCAACTGTCAATCCGGACAACGAGCAGCTCAACTCGGCAGTGGTGATGGCATCTCCATCTTCCAAGTTCGCAGTAGAGAAGACAGGTGCTGCGACCAACATCAACAATTCGCAGATCACCAATCTTCCTACCGTTTCCAGGAGCATCACCGATGTCACCAGGCTTTCCCCTTACGGCGGCAACGGAATGAGCTTCGTCGGAAGCGACGGACGTAACGCCAACTTCACCGTCGATGGTGCCAACTTCAACAACAACTTCGGTCTTTCCGAAAACCTTCCTGGCGGCGGAAGCCCGATCTCCATCGATGCCATCGAGGAAATGCAGGTAGTCATCGCTCCTTATGATGTCCGCCAGACCAACTTCATCGGCGGTGGTGTCAACGCCATCACCAAGTCCGGTACCAACACCATCAAGGGAACGGCCTATATCTATCACGACAACGAGTTCATGCATGGTGACGTGGTTTACGGAAGGGATCTCATCAGCGGAGACCGTCCAAAGGACCGCAGCACCACTTATGGTCTGACCCTCGGCGGCCCGATCATCAAGAACAAGCTCTTCTTCTTCGTCAACTACGAAATGAAGAACAGTCCTTCTGTGGCCAACCGCTGGAGGGGCTCCACCAACGGTGTAGCAGACCCTACCGGATACGTTTCCCGTACCAAGTTGTCCGACCTCCAGAGAGTTTCCGAGTTCGTGAAGTCGAAGTATGGATATGACACTGGTTCATGGACAGATTTCCCTGCTGACATCAGCAACAGGAAGCTCCTTGCCCGCATCGACTGGAACATCACCGACAAGCACCATCTTGCCCTGCGTTACAACAGCACCCTGAACAAGACCTGGATCGCTCCTAACGCAACCTCGATGGACGGTGGCACACGTTCTTCATATGCCCGTACTTCACAGTACTCGATGTCTTATGCCAACTCGATGTATTCGATGAACAACAAGGTGGACACCTGGTCATTCGACCTCAACAGCCGCCTCTCCGACAAGCTTTCGAACCAGTTCATCGCCACTTATTCCAAGATCGGTGATGTCCGCGGATCCACTTCCGACGAATTCCCGTTCATCGACATCCAGGACGGAACCGGGACCAACGGCAACTACATCGCCCTCGGTTACGAGCTCTTCACCTGGAACAACGCCGTCCACAACAACACCATCAACATCAAGGACGAGCTTAACTACTATGCCGGCAAGCACAAGGTCACCGGAGGTTTCACCTATGAATACCAAATGGCTGACAACCAGTACATGCGCAACGGTACAGGTTACTACCGCTATGCCAGCGTCGACGACTTCATCAACGGAGCTACTCCTGAGGTCGTCTGCCTTACCTACGGCTATGATGGCGAGGCCAAGCCTGCCGCCCGTGTAAGGTTCAGCCGTCCGGGCGTATTCCTCCAGGATGAGTGGAATCCGACCCAGAACCTCAAGCTCATGGCCGGTATCCGTGCCGATGCTCTCCTGTTCAACAACGCCGACCTGATGACCAACAACGCCATCCTCGCGATCGACTATTATGATGGCGATGGCAATGTCCGCAATATCGACACCGGTACATGGCCTAAGGCACGCGTTTCCATCTCTCCTCGCTTCGGCTTCTCCTGGGATGTCCTCGGCGACAAGAGCCTCAAGGTCCGCGGAGGTACAGGTGTCTTCGAAGGACGTATCCCGCTCGTATTCTTCACGAATATGCCTACCAACTCGGGTATGGTCCAGTACCAGGCCCAGATCAATGCCAAGAATGCCGCCAAGAACGGCTTCACGATGAACGAGTTCGCCGGCGGTCTGGTCACCGAAGGCGGCAAGGCTACCATCGCAGCCCTCCAGAACAAGCTTGCATCCCTCGGTTATCCTATGAGCATCAAGCCTGAGGACGGAACCGCTCCTTCATCGATCTCAGCTGTCGATCCTGGCTTCAAGATGCCTCAGGTCTGGAAGACCTCCCTTGCAATCGACTACGCTTTCCCTACCGTATTCCCTCTTAGCATCACCGCTGAAGGTATCTTCAACAAGACCATCAACGCCGCGACGATGGAAGACTGGAGCATCAAGCCTGTCGAGGGATTCGCAAGGTTCAACGGAGTGGACAACCGTCCTATCTTCCCGTCCAATCCTAAGACCGGATCAAGCGCATTCGTGCTCAGCAACACCAACAAGGGTTACGGATGGTCAGGCAACGTCACCATCAATGCCCGCCCTCTTGAGAACCTCAGCCTCATGGCTGCCTACACGCACACCGTCTCCAAGGAGATCACCGGTCTGCCAGGTTCCAACGCCGAGTCTGCAGTTGCTTATGTCCCTACCACCGCTGGTATCAACAATATCAAGCTGCACAACTCCCAGTATGTCACTCCAGACCGTGTGATCGCTTCTGCGACCCTCCACGACCTGGGCGGCAACCACTACAGCCTCATCTATGAAGCATGGCGCGGAGGATACAACTACTCTTATATGCTCTCCAATGACATGAACGGTGACGGTTATGCCTACGATGCCATCTACATCCCTACCGATGACGAGGTTTCTTCCAACCAGTTCCGTTTTGTCAATGCTGACAGCCGCGACCGCTTCATGGACTATGTCCACAACTCCAAGTTCCTCAGCGAGCGCCAGGGCCAGTACGCCGAACCATATTCGGTTTACTCTCCTTGGGTCCACAGGATCGACTTCAGCTACAAGCATGACTTCAAGGTGAACGTGGGCAAGACCACCAACGTGCTCCAGCTCAGCCTTGACATGAAGAACGTCCTCAACTTCTTCAACTCACAGTGGGGTGTTTCCAAGTATCTGAACCCTGATATCGGCTCCGAGGCACGTATCCTCAAGTATGAAGGTGTCGATGCAGAAGGTTATCCTACCTTCTCCACTCCTGCTTCCATAAGCGGAAGCACCGAGACCTGGAAGCCTTACTATGCCATCGGTCAGTGCTGGTACGCTTCTGTCGGTATCAAGTACTTCTTTAACTAATGCTTAATTCGACGAAGATTATGAAATTAAGATATATTCTCGCAGCCCTTGCTGCTTCTATGTTCCTGATGGTCGGTTGCAACGAAGAGGAAGAACTCGGAACCCTTGGCAGCATCCAGGTTTCCGACACCTATGTTTCCCTTCCTATGTCCGGCGGCACGAAGACCGTAACGGTCAACGCTACCGATTCCTGGACCGTAACCTCAACCCTTCCTGACTGGCTGACCGTTTCTCCTACGAGCGGCTCCGCAGGCCAGACCACCCTTACCATCACCGCTCCTGAGACTGTCTCCGGAAAGGGTGAGACCGAAATTGCCATCTCCTGTGGTGGTTATAGCCAGTACATCATGGTTGTCCAGGGCCTCAAGGCAGCCGAGGCTGCCACCTGCGCCCAGGTCAATGCAGGAGCCGAAGGCAAGACTTACCGTGTAACCGGTACCGTCACCGCCATCTCCAGCACCGATTACGGCAACTTCTACATTGCAGATGAAACCGGCGATCTCTATATCTATGGTGTGAAGAATGCTTCAGGCCAGTATCCTAAGGATGCTTCCGGCGGTTGGGCAAGCTTCGGAATCGATGT
>JBGVAE010000109.1:0-3290 GCA_045224215.1 Candidatus Cryptobacteroides sp.
TCCCGATGACCAACTACGGCATCGCCATAGCCCACCTCACCGGAGTTCTCCAGAAGGTGGGCATCCCAGATTGATGAATAATATTAATCGGCGAATTCTTCGAGGACTTTGCGGATGTCCTGAGGCTCCATGCGGCCATAGACCTTCTCGCCGATCATCATGACCGGAGCAAGGCCGCAGGCACCCACGCACCTGAGGCAATCCAGCGAGAACTTCCCGTCCGGAGTCGTCTCACCTACATCGATGCCGAGCACCCTCTTGATTTCCTCCAGAAGCTTCTCTGAACCACGCACATAGCACGCAGTACCGAGACACACTGAGATCGGATGCCGACCCTTCGGCGTCATCGTGAAGAAAGAATAGAACGTCACCACACCGTAGACCTGGGCAGCAGGGATGCCGAGTTTCCTGGCAATTACCCTCTGCATGGCTTCAGGAAGGTAACCATGCAGCCCCTGGCACTCGTGAAGTATGTTGATCAGTTCGCCCGGTTTGTTTCCGTGCTTCTCGCAAATGTCTTCAACTTGCTTGATTACCTCGCAGGCTAGTTTGATTTCTGCCATAACAATAGAAAATTTATCCGGGTTATTTGATCGATCTGTCTGAGTAATGTGTGTGGAGCAGTTCTTCGGCCCTTTCGCTGAGAGGAGCTCCGAGATATTCCTTGTAGAGTGTCACGATGTCAGGATTCTCGTGGCTCTTGCGGATAGGCTTGTTGGCGTCTTCGGTGTAAAGGGCCTTCTGACGGGCCTTGAGGACCTCGATCCTGCCATGGTGGTAAGGCTGTCCGCCGCCGCCGATGCAGCCGCCAGGGCAAGCCATGACCTCGACCACGTGGTAGTCGAGCTCGCCTGCACGGAGTTTATCCATGACCTTGCGGGCATTTCCCAGGGTGTGAGCGATGCAGACCTTGAGAGGGAAGCCCTTGATGTCGATGGTAGCCTCCCTGATGCCTTCCAGTCCACGGACCTCGGAGAAATCAACCTTAGGGAGCGACTCGCCCGTATAGACCTCGTAAACCGTACGGAGGGCAGCCTCGAGGACTCCTCCCGTTGTTCCGAATATGACTCCGGCTCCGGTGGATTCGCCCATAGGGGAGTCGAAATCGCTGTCAGGAAGCTGCTCGAAACCGATGTTCGCCCTTTTGATGATCCTGGCGAGCTCGCGGGTGGAGATGGAATAGTCCACATCCTGCATCTTCTCGTGCTTGAGCTCTTCGCGCGTGACCTCATATTTCTTGGCAAGGCAAGGCATGATGGACACCACGACGAGTTTCTCGCGAGGTATTCCCATCTTCTCTGCCCAGTAGCTCTTGGCTATGGCTCCGAACATCTGCTGAGGTGAACGTGCAGAAGAAGGATACTCGATGAGGTCCGGGAACTCATGTTCGTAGAAATTGACCCATGCCGGACAGCAGGAAGTCATTATAGGAAGCTTGACGGATTTGTCGCCGGCAAGGAACTTCTTCAGTCTTTCGAGGATTTCTGCTCCTTCTTCCATGATGGTCAGGTCGGCGGCGAAGTCGGTGTCGAACACATAGTCGAAACCGAGCTGCCTGAGGGCGGAAGCCAGTTTTCCGGTCACCAGGGTTCCGGGAGCCATTCCGAATTCCTCACCGAGGGCAGCCCTGACGGCAGGAGCCGGCTGGGCGATGACTACCTTGTCAGGATTGCACAGATCGTCCATCAGGCGGTCCGTGTCGTCGTGCTCTGTCAGGGCACCTGTCGGGCAGACTGCAACGCACTGTCCGCAATAGGTGCAGTTCGTGTCCTTGACCATCTTGTCGAAAGTAGGAGCGATGGTCGTGTTGAAACCACGGCGGACGGCTCCGAGGGCTCCGACTGTCTGGACATTGTTGCAAACGCTTTCGCACCTGCGGCAGAAGATGCACTTGTCCATATTCCTCATGATGGAAGGAGTGAGCTCTTTCTTCCTCTGGGAAAGTTCTCCGCCGATGAAAGGCATCTCGGTGATGTTCAACCTGGTTATAAGGGCCTGGAGTTCGCACTCTCCGCACTTAGGGCAGGTGAGGCAGTCGTTCGGGTGATCGGAAAGGATCAGCTCGGCGACAGTCTTGCGAGCCTTGATGACCCTCATCGAATTGGTCTTTACGACCATGTCGGGCATGCACTTGGTAGCGCAGGCCGGAGCCAGGTTGCGGCGGCCCTGGACCTCTACGACACAGAGCCTGCAGGATGCAGGACGGTTCTGCACGCATGTCCCTTTCAGATCCATGTGGCAGAGGGTTGGAATATTGATTCCGATGGAAGCGGCCGCATCCAGGATCATCGTTCCCTTAGGTACAGATACCTGGCGGTTGTCTATGGTTAGATTGATGTTTTCCATTTCCAGTCTGCTTTTATATTACAGAAATAGCTCCGAAGTGGCAGCGGGACATGCACATGCCGCAGCGGATGCACTCGTAAGGATTGATGACATGAGGTTTGCGCACGTCTCCCATGATGGCGCTTGCAGGGCAGTCCTTGGCGCAAATCCCGCAACCGCGGCACTTCTCCGGGTTGATGGTGTAGGTCAGGAGGGCCTTGCACTTCTTCGCACGGCACTTGTGCTTCTTGACGTGCTCCTCGTATTCATCGTAGAAATTGTTCATGGTTGAGAGCACAGGGTTAGGGGAGGTCTGTCCGAGTCCGCACAGGGCGGTGTCCTTGATAACCTCGGCGAGATCCTTGAGCATCTTCAGGTCCTTCATCTCTCCCTTCCCTTCAGTGATCCTGGTCAGGATTTCGAGCATCCTCTTGTTTCCGATACGGCAAGGGGTGCACTTTCCGCAGGATTCACCCACGATGAATTCGAGGTAGAACTTGGCGATAGCGACCATGCAGTCTTCTTCGTCCATAACGATCATACCTCCCGAACCCATCATGGAGCCTGCTGCGGTAAGGCTTTCGTAGTCGATAGGAATATCCAGATGCTTCTCGGTAAGGCAGCCTCCGGATGGTCCGCCCGTCTGGACGGCCTTGAATTTCTTCCCGTTCTTGACACCGCCTCCGATGTCGTAAATGATCTCACGCAGGGTGGTGCCCATCGGCACTTCTATAAGTCCTACGTTGTTGATCTTGCCCGCTAGAGCGAATACCTTCGTACCCTTCGATTTCTCGGTTCCGATGGATGAGAACCACTCGGGCCCCTTCGTAAGTATTATAGGAATATTTGCGAGCGTCTCGACGTTGTTCACGTTGGTCGGCTTTCCGAGGTATCCGGATTCTGCCGGGAACGGAGGTTTCAGCGTAGGCTCTCCGCGCTTTCCTTCCATAGAGTGGATGAGGGCG
>JBGVAE010000110.1:0-19765 GCA_045224215.1 Candidatus Cryptobacteroides sp.
CTCTGTTCATCAACAGCCTGAGCACTCCTGCCAGCGACCAGTTCTGGATGTTCATGTCGGACAAGACCGTATGGATTCCAGCTTATGTACTATGCATATGTTTCCTCTTCAGGAGACTCGGCTGGAAGAAAGCCCTGATCGTAATCGCTTCCGCCGGAATCGCATTTGCCCTGTGCGACCAGTTGTCCACGTTGGTAAAGCATGCCGTAGACCGCCTGAGACCGAGCTACGACTGGAATATGCTGTCCGGAGGCCTGAACGTACTGGAACACCGGGGAGGTTTCTTCGGATTCTTTTCGGCTCATGCAGCCAATGCATTCGCCTTTGCGATGTGCATGATCATCGGCTTCAGGAATGACCGAAGCCACAACCACAAAGTGTTCAGCATGTTCGCCCTTCTCTGGGCTGCACTGGTGTCGGCAAGCCGTATATTCGTAGGCAAGCATTACTTCGGCGACGTCCTGGTGGGAACGACCGTCGGGCTTGCCATAGGCTATGCCTGCGGGATGCTGGCCCGCATCGTCATTAGGAAATTCGTTGAGGAAGAAGCGGCTATAGCTGGCTGAGTACCTTTTCCATCTGTATTCCTCTAGAACCCTTGACCAGGACGGTAGCCCCGGAAACAGGATTCTTTGAGAGCCATCCAGCAAGTTCATCGGAATTCCCGAAGCAATGAACCTCCACGCCATCAGGTTCCGTTTCAACGGCTTTCCTGAATTCATCTCCCACGAGGCAGACAAGGCCGAGTCCCATTGAACGTACCTTCCTCAAGATGGCGATGTGTTCCGCAAGGGATTCATCACCAAGTTCACGCATATCCCCAAGGAGAGCCACCTTGAAATCAGCCACCGTAAGGGAAAGGTTGTCAAGAGCTGCCTCCATGCTGGTAGGATTCGCGTTGTAGAGGTCCTTGATCAGGATATTGCGTTCCGACTTCTCCATCTGCGACCGGTTGTTCGTAGGAATATACCCTTCTACCGCCTCTATCGCCTCTTCAAGGGAGACCCCGAAATACCTCCCCACCGCAATGGCAGCAGCGATGTTATTGGCATTGTATGAGCCAGCCAGGTGGGATTCAAGTCCAAGCAAGGTTTCGCTCCCCTCCTCTTCCGGGATGGCCATCCTGACATATGGATGGACGGAGTCAGATGGCAGGACGATGGAACCAGAATATTCCACGCCATACCGGATGACGGCCATTCCTTCACGCTCTGCGGCCATACCCAGCAGGGTCGGGTCGTCGGCATTGACGAAAGCAGTCCCTCCGTGGGAGTACAGCCAGTCGTAAAGCTTCCCTTTGGCATACTTCACACCTTCAAAGCTCCCGAAACCTAGCAGATGAGCCTTGCCTACATTGGTAACAAGTCCGAAATCAGGCTCGCTTACAGCTACAAGTGAGGTTATATCTTCCGGATGACTTGCTCCCATCTCAATCACTGCAAGCTGGGTCTCCGGACCGATGGAAAGCAAGGAAAGTGGAACTCCGATGTCATTATTGAGATTACCCTTGGTGGCCGTTACCTTATACTTGGAAGACAGGACCGTCGTGATGAGTTCCTTCGTGGTGGTTTTTCCGTTTGTCCCCGTCAGTCCGATGACTGTCAGGCGCTTTCCGTCGACGAAAGTATTCTCTCGATGGTAGCGGGCCAAGGCCTGCAACGTCTCAAGTGTGTCCCGCACGGGGATAATCCCAGGGACTCCGGAAGCAGCGGCCTTGGAACCGGCATCCACCACCGCATGCTTGGCACCAAGTTCAAGTGCCTTGAGCGCATATTCATTGCCATCGAAGTTCTCGCCTTTCAGGGCGAAAAACATCTCTCCACCCTTGATCGTCCGGCTGTCGATAGTCACACCGCAGCATTGCATGAACAATACATGCAAATCCTTGATTTCCATAAATATAGCCTATTTGTTTCCGGTACTTCCCCAACCACCGGCACCACGGTCGGTTTCAGAGAGGAATTCGACATCTTCCCACTCCACTTTCTCGTGTCGGGAAACCACCATCTGGGCAATCCTCTCTCCCGGAACCAATTCGAAAGGTTCGTTGGAAAGGTTGACCAGCGAAATCCTCAACTCGCCACGGAAATCAGCATCTACAGTTCCCGGAGAATTGATGACGGTTATGCCCTTCTTGGTGGCCAATCCGCTCCTGGGGCGTATCTGGGCCTCATAGCCTATTGGGAGTTCAATGAATATTCCAGTAGGAACCAGCATCCTCTCAAGCGGTTGGAGGATGACTGGCTCTTCGATATTCGCCCTCAAGTCCATCCCGGCCGAAGCCTCCGTAGCATAGAAAGGATCCGGCCACTTGGACTTGTTGACTATCTTTACCTTAAGCTTCTGCATTTTCTTCTTTCTTCTCCTTGTCAGGGATGATAAGGTTCAGGATCACACCAACCAGTGATGCAAGGCCGATTCCTGCGAGTGAGAACTTGCCGAAAGTGATGGCAGCTCCGCCGATTCCGATAGTGAGGATCAGGGAAACGATGATCAGGTTACGGGTCTTGTTCATGTCGATCTTCGCCTTAACCATATTGTTGATACCGACGGCTGCTATGGAGCCGAAGAGCAAGAGCATGATTCCTCCGAGGACAGCCGTAGGGATCGTCTGGATGGCAGCACCTACCTTACCCACGAGTGCAAGGATTATTGCAGTAACGGCAGCGATTCGCATGCAGACAGGATCGGTGACCTTGGTGAGGGAGACAGCGCCGGTGACTTCTGAATATGTGGTCACAGGAGCTCCGCCCAGGAATGCAGCAAGGATACAGGCGAGACCGTCTCCGGCCATCGTGCGATGCAGACCAGGATCCTTGACAAAGTCCTTTCCTGCAATTTCTCCTATAGCATATATATCACCGACATGCTCAATGATAGGAGCGATGGCCACAGGTGCCATGAATACGATTGCCTGCCATGAGAAACTCATCTTGCTGAAATGAGGAAGTGCGAACCACTTCGCCTCGGCAATCGGGGAAAAATCCATTCCGCTGCGGAAGAATATCACTGAGGCAATATAACCTACGATTGCGCCGAAGAACACCGGGATGATCTTGACAAGACCCTTTCCCCAGATGGAGCAAGCGATTGCGACAGCCAGGGATATGATTGCCAGCACCCAGTTGTTGCTTGCCATCTGCACGCCGGTTCCGGCAAGTGAAAGACCGATGAGGATGATCACAGGTCCGATCACCACCGGCGGAAAGAGTTTCTTGATCAGGTTGACACCGAATAGCTTGACGAGCAGGCTCATCAGCAAATACACTACACCTACTGCTACCAGTCCACAGAACATTCCTGACATTCCGTAGAGCTCGGTGGCCTTGATGATAGGAGCGATAAAGGCGAAACTGCTACCCAGATAGATCGGAACCTTGCCTCCTGCGACCAGGTGGAAGAGAAGGGTTCCGAGACCTGCGGCAAGGAGGGCGATCGCAGGGTCGAAACCGACGAGGATAGGTACGAGGACGGTTGAACCGAAGGCTACGAACATGAATTGGACTCCGGCTACGGTCTTTCTGATTGGGGATAAGGTACTTGTTGACATAAATATTGAGAAATAGGTTTACTTCGAAGCTCGTGAATAAAGGAATGCAGCGACAATGGCGAATACCAGGTTAGGCAGCCACAGGGCCAAGAAAGGAGGCAGGGCGCCGGAATAGACGAACATCTGACTGAAACGCAGGAACAATATATAGGTGAAGCTCAATGCAATGCCTATTCCGATATTCAGGCCGATGCCTCCCCTCCTCTTACGCGAAGAAAGGCATACCCCCATAATGGTCAGGATGAAAGCAGAGAACGGAAGAGCGTATCTTGTGTGCTTCTCGATCTGGGCATACATCACGTTGGAATCGCCTCGCATCTTCTGGGTCTTTATCAGTTTGTTCAATTGAGCGATAGGAAGAGTCTCGACGGTTTTCTTGTTGCGGTAAAAGTCGGTTACGGTCAAATTAAGGACGGTGTCCAGCTGGGTTCCGGTCCTTACCCTGTCCTGCATCCCTCCTTCGCTGTATTCGCGGATGAAATATTTCTGAAGCCGCCAGCCACCGAAAGTGCTGTCCCAGACTGCCGTCTCGGCCGAGATCTTCTTTACGAGCTTGTTGTTCTCGATGTCTTCGAGTGTAAAATCATAGGCGGTGTTGTTCCAAGTGCTGAAGGATTCGACATAGACGAATTTGCCTGGGTCTATCTGGTAATGGACGTTGTTAGATGAGAACGGGTCCTTTTTCTTTACATAATGCGTCTCGAACTTCACCCTTTGCACATTGGACCGGGGTATCACCCAAAGGCTCAGGCCAAGGGAAAGGATGGCTATCATCGCAGCGGAGATGATGTACGGCCGGAGCATGCGCTTGTAACTCACTCCGCAGGAAAGGATAGCGATGATCTCGCTGTTCGCCGCCATCCTGGATGTGAAGAAGATCACCGTAATGAACACGAACAGAGGGCTGAACATATTCATGAAGTACGGAATGAAGTTCACATAGTAGTCGAAGATGACAGCCCTGAGCGGCGCTTTGTTTTCTACGAACTTGTTGATCTTCTCGCTGATGTCAAAAAGAATGACGATGCCTATGATGAGAAGCAGGGCGATAAAGAAGGTCAGGATGAACTTCTTTATGATGTATTTATCTATCTTCTTCTGTCTCAGATCCATAATCAGACTCTACAGCCTAGTAGACACTTTCTTGGCAACACTTTCCTTCCACGATGCGAAATCGCCTTCTTCGATGTGCAGCCTGGCTTGGCGGACCAGGTCAAGATAGAAGGCGAGGTTGTGTTCGCTTGCTATCATGGCGGCGAACATCTCCTTGGCAATGAAGAGATGGTGCAGGTAGGCTTTTGAATATTCCCTGTCAACAAATGACGTACCAGCCTCATCCAGAGGGGTGAAGTCATCTTGCCATTTGGCATTGCGCATGTTCATAATCCCGTTCCAGGTAAAAAGCATCCCGTTCCGTCCGTTCCTGGTAGGCATGACGCAGTCGAACATGTCCACTCCCCTTGCGATTCCTTCAAGGATGTTCGCCGGTGTTCCTACGCCCATCAGGTAGCGTGGTTTTCCGGCCGGAAGAATAGGACAAACCAACTCAAGTATCTCGTACATCTTCTCCGTCGGTTCCCCGACGGCAAGACCGCCGATGGCATATCCACCGACTCCCGTGTTGTCACCGACCAGTGAAAGTGCATGGTCGACTGCCCTTTTCCGAAGTTCGGGATACACGCAACCCTGGATGATCGGGAACATCGCCTGTCCGTAGCCATAGATAGGCTCTGTCTCGCAGAATCGCTTGAAATAACGTTCAAGCCAGCCTTGGGTGAGTTTCAGGGACTTGGCTGCATATCTTTCATCTGCATCGCCGGGACAGCACTCGTCCAAGGCCATCATTATGTCGGAGCCGATGATCCTCTGGGTGTCAACGTTGTTCTCCGGAGTGAACATATGCAGGGATCCGTCGATATGCGAACGGAACTTGCATCCTTCCTCGGTAATCTTCCTGATCCGGGTAAGCGAGAACACCTGGAAACCTCCGCTGTCAGTCAGTATCGGCCTGTCCCAGGACTCGAACTTATGGAGTCCTCCGGCTTTTCTCAAGGTATCCAGGCCGGGACGAAGATAGAGGTGGTAAGTGTTCCCGAGGATGATTTCCGCACGGACATCTTCCTTCAAATCCCTGTGATAGACTCCTTTGACCGAGCCGACAGTCCCTACGGGCATGAATATCGGAGTCTTGACCTCACCATGGTCCGTGGTGAAGATTCCGGTCCTGGCTGCGGAATGAGGGTCCGATGCAATCTGCGTGAATTTCATCCTTTTAAATTTAACCCCAAATATAATGATTTTAGGCCAAAAACTCGTACATTTGTTTGAATGTGTCAGCATCGAATCAAATTATCAACTGAATATGGCCAATAACAAAAACATCACGCTGCGCCTCATCATCATGAATTTCCTTGAATTCGCTGTATGGGGGGCCTATCTTACTTCACTGGGACGCTATCTTGGAAACATCGGTCTTGGCAACCAGATCAAATGGTTCTTTGCGATGCAGGGAATCGTCTCGATCTTCATGCCTACACTGATGGGCATCCTCGCTGACCGCAAGATGCAAGCTCAGAAGGTCCTCTCTTTATGCCATCTTCTGGCCGGAGTTTTCATGATCGCAGCCGGAATGTACTGCCAAAAGGCAGGTACTCCTTCCTTCGGCCCTTTATTCGTATTGTATAGCCTCAGCGTAGCTTTCTTCATGCCGACGATTGCGCTGGTCAATTCGGTAGCATACAACGCATTGGAAAGCGTAGGCAAGGATCCGGTCAAGGACTTCCCTCCTATCCGTGTCTTCGGAACGGTGGGATTCATCATCAGCATGCTCTGTACCAATTTCGTAAAGATCGGCGGAATTGCCATGCAGGACTCATGGGCCCAGCTCATATTCTCTGGCGTACTTTCTCTCGTTCTCTGCGGATATGCCCTGACCATGCCTCCTGTGCCTACCAAGAAGGGAGAGAAAGGACAAAGCCTTGCGGAATCATTCGGGCTCAAGGCTTTCACCCTGTTCAAGAACCGGCAGTTCGCCATATTCTTCATTTTCTCGATGCTCCTGGGAGCAGCACTCCAGATTACGAACGGCTACGCGAACACCTTCCTCGGCTCATTCGCGGCCAACCCTGCTTTCGCTGATTCCTTCGCTGTCAAGAATTCCAACGCTCTCATTTCCATCTCGCAGATATCCGAAACCCTCTGCATCCTGCTTATCCCGTTCTTCATGAAGAAGTTCGGAATCAAGAAGGTGATGCTGATTTCCATGTTCGCCTGGGTATTCAGATTCGGTTTCTTCGGTCTCGGTTCACCTGCTATGCCGGGAGTGCTCCTCTTCGTCCTCTCATGCATAGTCTACGGAGTAGCATTCGATTTCTTCAACATCTCCGGCTCCCTCTATGTCAACCGCAAGACCACGAATGACATCAGGTCAAGCGCACAAGGACTGTTCATGCTGATGACCAACGGACTTGGTGCGACGCTCGGAACTTTGGCTGCCGGATGGGTTGTCGAGAAATGCAACGTTTTCGGAGACCCTGCCAACTGGCCTAAGGCATGGTTCATCTTCGCTGCCTATGCCCTTGTCGTCGGAATCCTCTTCATGATCCTGTTCGAGGATCCGGGAAAGGATGAAGTGGGCATGGACCCGGACTTCAACCCTGAGGCCGAAGATCCTACAAAGACGAAATAAGCTTTATCCGCTCTATGCCCGTCATCCGGCTTGGAGTCAGGATATACTTTATATCGAAACACCGATACTCATCATGGCGTCTTACCTTGTGGTAGGACGTCATGTAGTTTATATTGAACCCCATTTGGACAATATCCTGAATATCGACGCAGGTTATACCCTTAGCCAGCAAGGATTCCAAGATCGCATGATTCCGGTCCAGGGCGCCAATGGTCTTCAGGCGCAGGCCTTTCAGATGATTGCCGTTTACATAATGCCACCTGCTCTTGCAGGATGAACTGCAGAATTTCATGTCACTCCTGCTGCCATATGGAAGTGAGTCTCCACATTCCAGGCATTTTCCCCTCTTTTCTTCCGCTTCGTATTTCATACTCAAATATGCAAATAATCTTGGACTAAATGCTTGGAATGAATTCCGCAGTCAGTGAAAATAGCGAAATTGCTGTTTTTTAAAAAAAAACCAAGTATAAAGATTTGTTTTTAATCCATATCAATTCGTGTAAATAGACAATATTTAAATAAATAGTGCAAATAATTATTAATATTCCATTATTATTCAATATTTTAAGCATAAATTTGCCTCAAATACTTAATCACGTTTGCTTGAATTATGGAACAGTTGAACAGAATCGAAATCCGTGGAAATGTCGGAAGCGTCATGATCAACACGGTCGGAGACACTCGGGTAGCCCACTTCTCCGTTGCTACGAATTACGCTTACAAGACTCAAAACGGCGAGCCGGTCATCGAGACGACCTGGCACAATGTCACCGCATGGGAAGGCAGCAAAGGAGTCCCATCCCTAGGTTTCATCACGAAAGGGGCACCGGTCTATGCATGCGGGCGCCTCAGAACTCAGAAATACATGGGCAACGATGGAACGGAAAGGTACTCTTTAGAAATCCTAGCCAGTACGGTAGAACTGGTACAGGAAGCCGTGACAACCCAATTCAGCTAGACCTGTGCCTATCTCTGATCCGTATCCCGATAACCGGAGGGAGCGGAAGGGAAGAGGGGTGTTATCGGGATTTTCGGATTATCTAATCTAGTGCTTCAAGTACAATTGAAGCACTAGATTTTATTGTGTATAAAGTTATTAAAATATACCTCCTAAATTATTTTTTCAATAAATTGCAAGAAATAATTTGGATATTAAAAAATAATGTCTACCTTTGTCGTACACTTTCTGTCCTGCAGGAAAAGGCTGGCAGGCGCCGAAGCGGAATTCCTTGTTCTCTCTCAAGGCCGCCAGGCAGCAGAAATGCCGGTGAGTCCGCTCTCCACTGCCAGAACTCCTTACCGCATGCAGAAAGAGTAATGCAACGCAAAAATCACCGCGCTTGGGATCGCCCTCAAGCGCGGTTTTTTATATTCCAGCTAAAGACTTATCTGATGATTTCCAGATTTCTGAAGATTCTCTCGAGCTTGTCGATTCCTTCCTCGACTTGCTCCTTGGAATGCGTCGCCATCAAAGCGAAGCGTATGATGACAGAATCCTGAGGGACTGCCGGCGGGATGACAGGAGTAATGAACACACCTTCCTCCAGGGCATCTCTGACGGCGGTCAGGCATTTTTCCGTATCCCGTACATATAATGGGAATATCGGAGACTGGGTTACTCCTATGTCAAAACCTCTCTTCACGAACTCTTCGTGGGCAAAATTGGTGATGTCCCAAAGATGCTCGATACGCTCAGGTTCCTCCAGCATGATGTCTATGGCCTTGCTCACGGCTGCAACATTGGCAGGAGGCATGCTGGCACTGAAAATCAGTGACCGGGAATTGTGTTTGATGTAATTCAGCATCTTATGGCTTCCGGCGATGAAGCCGCCAAGGGAACCGAATGATTTGGAGAATGTGCCCATGATGAGATCAACCCTGTCCGTTTCACCGAAATAGTTTGCAGTTCCCCTGCCTTGGTCTCCGAGGACTCCGAGTGAATGGGCATCATCAACCATTACGGCTGCATTATACTTCTCGGCAAGATCCAGGATTTCCGGCAGTTTCGCAATATCTCCGCTCATTGAATAGACACCATCTATTACTATCAGTTTCGGCTTTTCATACTCGGCCACTTTAAGCTTTTCTTCAAGTGACTCCATATTGTTATGGCCGAATTTGAAGACCTTGCTGAAAGCCAGTCGGCTGCCATCTATTATACTTGCATGGTCATAGGAATCCAGGAATATATATCCGTCCCTGGTTCCAAGGGAGACTATCCCGAGATTGACTTGGAAGCCGGTGCTGAAAGTGACCGCTTCTTCTTTGCCTACAAGCTTCGCAAGTTTTTCCTCCAACTCAAGATGGATGTCAAGAGTTCCATTGAGGAAACGGGAGCCGGAACAACTGGTCCCGTACTTGCGTATCGCCTCGATAGCAGCTTCCTTGAGTCTCGGATCGTCGGAGAGACCGAGATATGAATTGGATCCGAACATGAGGACATCCCTGCCCTTCATCTTCACAACCGGATCCTGCCCTGATTCAATCGGCCTGTAGTAAGGGTAAATCCCTTTCGACTTAACTTCATCCGCCAGGGTGTACTTTCCAAATAATTCGTTAAAAAGTTCGTTCATCAATACAATTAATTAAGCTCGCCCTAATCTATATTTACCTGTTACCATACATTTCAGAATAGTAGTTCTGGTAGTCGCCACTTGTGACGTTATCCAGCCACTCCTGGTTGTCAAGGTACCACCTTACCGTCTTCTCTATTCCTTCCTCGAACTGGAGGCTCGGCTCCCAGCCAAGCTCTGTCTTCAACTTCGTGGAATCGATGGCATATCTCAGATCGTGACCTTTCCTGTCAGTAACATAAGTAATCAGATCCTCGTCCGCACCTTCCGGCCGGCCAAGCAGACGGTCAGTCGTGCGTATCAGAACCTTTATCAGATCGATGTTCTTCCACTCATTGAAACCACCTATGTTGTAAGTCTGCGCAATCTCTCCCCTGTGGAAAATAAGATCTATCGCCCTGGCATGGTCCTCTACGAACAGCCAGTCGCGGACATTCTCGCCCTTCCCATAGACAGGAAGAGGCTTGCGATGGCGTATATTGTTAATAAACAACGGTATAAGCTTTTCCGGGAACTGATAAGGACCGTAATTGTTGGAACAATTGGTCACTATGGTCGGCATTCCGTATGTGTCATGGTAAGCTCGCACGAAATGGTCGCTGGAAGCCTTGGCGGCGGAATACGGGCTGTGCGGCTGGTACTTGTTGTCCTCGGTAAAGAAATCGTCACCATAAGGACCTCCGCCACATTCATTCCCATCGGGATTTCCTTCAGGTTTCGTTATCTCCAATGCCCCGTACACCTCGTCGGTGGAAATATGGTAGAAACGTTTGCCTTCCCAACCTTGCGGTTCCCAGCATTCCCTCGCCGCCTGAAGCAGGGTAAGGGTCCCAAGAACATTGGTCTTCGCGAACACGAACGGATCGGTGATCGACCTGTCCACATGGCTCTCCGCTGCAAGATGGATAATGCCATCCACCTTATTTCCGGCAATTACCTGTTTCACCGTTTCGTAGTCACAGATGTCAGCCTTGATGAATGTATAGTTGGGTTCGGTCTCTATATCCTTCAGATTGGCGAGATTACCCGCATATGTCAGCTTGTCCAGGTTGATAATCCTGTATTCAGGATACTTTTTCACGAACAGGCGAACAACGTGGCTGCCGATGAATCCGGCACCACCCGTGATGACTATGGTTCTTTTGAATGGCATGTTACTGAATGTTATTCTGCATTTTACCTTCGTTCATGGCGTCGAATGCCTGACGCTTGCGATAGATGTCGATGGCGGTGAATATGGAAGACATCATCGAGTGTGGATCGGCTTCGTCCCTGCCGGCCATCTCGAATGCTGTCCCATGGTCAGGAGATGTCCGGACGATAGGAAGTCCTGCCGTGAAATTCACACCGTCGTCGAAAGCAAGTGCCTTGAATGGAGAGAGCCCCTGGTCATGGTACATCGCCAGGGTGGCATCGAACTTTGCATAATGCCCGAGACCGAAATAACCGTCCGGAGAATATGGGCCGAAAGCAAGTATTCCCTGGTCATTGGCCTCCTTGACTGCCGGGAGGATTATCTTCTCTTCCTCGTCCCCTATCAAGCCTCCGTCCCCGCAATGAGGATTCAAGCCCAGCACGGCGATCTTCGGCTCGACCACCCCGAAATCCCTCTTCAAGGAATCGGACATCAGACGCAGCTTCCTGACTATCTTTTCAGAAGAAATCGCAGTAGGAACCTCACGGAGAGGAATATGTCCGGTCACGACGCCTATCTTGAGGCGGTCTGAAACCATGAACATAACCACTTCTTCTACCCCGAATTCCTTTTCAAGATACTCTGTGTGACCGGTATTGCCGAAGCCCTCGGAGACCATAGCCCTTTTATTGATAGGAGCCGTGACAAGCACGTCGATATCCCCTTTCTTGATGTCCGCAACCGCACACTCAAGCGATCTTATCGCCGCCCTGGCCGATTCCGGAGTGGAACGCCCGGGTTCCACGAAGTAATTGTCAGGAAGGCAATTGACAATGTTGATCTTCTTTGGCTTTGCATCCCTGGCACTCTGGATCACATAGGTATCCATCTGGTCGAGGTTATGGATATGCTTGCGATAGAAACCGAATATCTTGGACGATCCGTAGATTACCGGAGTGAAGGATTCCAGTATCCTGGCATCGGACAATGATTTTATGATCACTTCGTAACCGATGCCATTGCCATCACCCTGGGTTATGCCGACAACCGGCTTTCTGCTATTTCTTTCTGACATATATTACTTTCTTATTCTGACTGTCCAAAATCGAAAAGCTGCTCTTCGGAGGCAGCCTGTCTTTCATAGCCATCGTCCGGCGGAAGGACCTTTCCGGCAGCCAGGGCGCCTGCTCCCGCTGCCACGGCAAGGGCATCGCAGCGCTCATTCTCAGGATGTCCGGCATGACCCTTCAGCCAATGGAAGGATACCTTATGGAGACGGTAAACCACCAGGAAACGCTGCCATAGGTCAGGGTTCTTTACTTTCTTCCAGCCCTTCTTCTCCCAATCTGCCAGCCAGCCTTCATTCACGGCCTTGACCACATAGGAAGAATCGCTGAATACTTCTACCGTAGCATTTTGCCACTTGATGGCTTCCAGGCCGATAATGACCGCCAGCAGTTCCATCCTGTTGTTGGTAGTACGCCGGAAACCGCCGCTCATCTCCTTTTCAAGGCTCCCGCATCTAAGAATCACTCCATACCCTCCGGGTCCCGGATTCCCGCTTGAAGCTCCGTCTGTGAATAGGAATATCGTCGGTCTGTCCTTAGTCTCCATAACCACAAATATAAGCAGAATTTTTTGGGCAGCTTCAAATTTGTGATTAAATTTGAGAACTTATGAATATTCTTGTAACCGGAGCAAACGGCCAGTTGGGCACAGAACTCCGAAACGTGACGGCAGGAAGCCGCAACAGGTACATATTCTCGGACGTGACTGCGTTGCCGGGTGTTGAAACCGTCCACATGGACATTACGAACATCGCTGCGATAAGGATTATCTGCGAGTCGGAGAAGATAGATGCGATCGTCAACTGCGCCGCATATACCAATGTCGACAAGGCTGAAGATGACCCACAGATGGCAATGTTGCTGAACAGCACTGCCGCTGGATATCTGGCCCAGGTGGCCGCGGAAAGGGATGCCACCTTGATCCACATTTCTACGGATTATGTATTCCAGGGAGATATTGCCATCCCGCGCAAGGAAGACCAGCCTACCGCTCCCATCGGGGTTTATGGCTCTACGAAGCTGTCCGGAGAGAAGGAGATCGAAAGGTCTGGATGCAAGTGGATCATCCTGCGTACCGCATGGTTATACTCCCCTTACGGCAAGAACTTCGTAAAGACCATGCGCCAGCTGACAGCAGAGAGGGATGCACTCAAGGTAGTCTTCGACCAAGTCGGGACACCGACATATGCCCGTGACCTTGCCGAGCTCATCAAGACCATTATAGACGGAGAGATGCTTGACCGTACGGGAATATACCACTACAGCGACGAAGGAGCCATTTCCTGGTACGATTTCGCGAAAGCCATCTGCGAGCTCAGCGGCAACAAGTGTGAGATAAGCCCTTGCCACACAGGAGAATACCCAGCAAAGGCAATGAGGCCGCATTTCTCCGTCTTCGACAAAACCAAGGTAAAAGAGACTTTCGGAATATCGATTCCTTACTGGAAGGATTCTCTGGAAGACTGCATAAATAGACTTGAAAAACAATAAACACAAATTCTGAATGAAAGGAATCGTTCTTGCAGGAGGCAGCGGGACACGCCTCTACCCTATCACCAAAGGAATCAGCAAGCAAATGCTGCCGGTTTACGACAAGCCGATGGTCTATTATCCGATATCTGTCTTGATGAACGCAGGGATAAGGGATATCCTGGTAATATCCACGCCGACGGACCTGCCCGGCTTCAAGCGCCTCCTGGGTGACGGAAGCGACTTCGGAGTGAGATTCGAATATGCAGAGCAGCCTTCTCCGGACGGACTTGCACAGGCATTCATCATAGGTGAAGACTTCGTAGGCGAGGATTGTGCCTGCCTCGTCCTTGGAGACAACATCTTCCAGGGAGCAGGTTTCCACGAACAGCTGAAAGAGGCTGTCCGCACTGCAGAGGAGGAAGGCAAGGCAACGGTTTTCGGGTACTGGGTCAGCGATCCCCAAAGATACGGGGTAGCCGAATTCGATCCTGAAGGCAACTGCCTGAGCATCGAGGAGAAACCTTCGGAGCCAAGGAGCAATTACGCCGTCACAGGTTTGTATTTCTATCCTAACGAAGTCGTGGAAATCGCCAAACACATCAAGCCTTCCGCCCGCGGCGAACTGGAGATTACTACCGTCAACCAGGAGTTCCTTGCTGCAGGGAAACTGAAAGTTCAGAAACTTGGACGAGGTTTTGCCTGGCTGGACACAGGCACCCATGAATCCCTGTCCGAAGCCTCTACCTACATCGAGGTCATCGAGAAAAGACAAGGGCTCAAAGTTGCCTGCCTCGAGGAAATCGCACTGCGGAACGGATGGATTACTGCCGACAGGCTTCGTGAGTTAGCCAAGCCGATGATCAAGAACCAGTACGGGCAGTACCTCATGAAAGTCGCAGAAGAACGATGAACATCATAAAGACACCCATAGAAGGACTGGTCGTCATCGAGCCCAGACTATTCGGTGACGACAGGGGTTATTTCTTCGAATCATTCAATCTCAAGGATTTCGAAAGTAAGGTAGGCCCCGTCAATTTTGTCCAGGACAATGAAAGCAAATCCTGCTACGGAGTGGTCCGGGGCCTTCATTTCCAGAAAGGAGAACATGCTCAAAGCAAACTTGTGAGGGTAGTCAAGGGTGCAGTACTGGACGTCGCAGTGGACATACGGCCGGGTTCCCCGACTTTCGGACAGCATTATGCAGTCGAACTCACTGAAGAGAACCACCTGCAGTTCTTCCTGCCAAGGGGAATGGCCCACGGATTCAGCGTTCTTTCAGAAGAAGCGATATTCCAGTACAAATGCGACAATTTCTATTGCCGCGAGTCTGAAGGCGCGATTGCCTGGGACGATCCGGACCTTGGGATAGATTGGCGCATCCCTGCAGAAAAAGCCATCCTGTCAGAGAAAGACAGGAAGCACCCAAGACTCAGGGACATCTTCTGATCAGGAAAATCAGGAAATCTTGCTGTAATCCTTGACGGAATACTTGTCCTTGCGAAGTTCAGCGGCAAGTGACGAATTTATTTCCAGGGACAGTGCAGGGTCTTCTGCGAGGATATGCTCGGCATAGCTCCGCGCGTCTGAAAGTATCTGTCCGTCACGTGCGAGCGAAGCTATATTCAGGACTATAGGCAGGCCGCTTTGCTGGGTGCCTTCAAGGTCTCCCGGCCCACGCATCTTCATGTCTTCTTCGGCAAGGTCGAAACCGTTCTCGGTAGCGCAAAGAAGTTCCAGTCGTTTCCGTGACTCCTTGCTAACCTTGTCGCCATGCATGAGCACGCAATAAGACTTTTCCGCTCCTCGCCCTACCCTTCCGCGCAACTGGTGGAGCTGCGCAAGCCCGAACCGTTCGGCATTCTCGATAACCATGACGGATGCATTCGGGACATCCACGCCCACCTCTATCACTGTCGTGGAGACGAGGATATGCGCCCTTCCGGAAGCGAATGCGTCCATGTTGAACTGCTTGACGTCGGCAGTTTGCTGCCCGTGGACGATCGCCACCTTGTAGCCGGGTAGAGGGAACCTGCGGACAATCTCCTCATACCCAGCCTCAAGATTTTGATAATCTACTTTTTCACTTTCGAATATCAGCGGATAGACGATAAACACCTGTCGTCCGGAGGCGATTTCCCTGCGCATGAAATTGTACAAGGCCGGTCGCTTGCCTTCCCCTATCAGCATTGTCTGTATTGGTTTCCTGCCCGGAGGCATTTCGTCAATCACCGAGACATCAAGGTCTCCGTAGAATGTCATCGCAAGAGTCCTCGGAATAGGTGTCGCAGTCATCACCAGGACGTGTGGAGGGATACCACCGGAACCCTTTGACCAAAGTTTCGCCCGCTGCTCAACCCCGAAGCGATGCTGTTCGTCGATGACAGCCAAACCCAGGTTCTTGAATATGACATCGTCCTCTATCAGAGCATGGGTTCCTATGATTATTCCCACGGAACCATCCCTCAGGCCCTCGTGGATCGGCCTTCGGGCTGCTTTCGTCACTGACCCTATGAGCAGTTCGCACCGGACCCCGGTGCCGGCCAGATATTTCGAGATATTCGCAAAATGTTGGCGTGCAAGGACTTCCGTAGGGGCCATTATGCAGGTCTGGTAGCCGTTTCCGTATGCTATCAAGGCTGAAAGGACCGCAACCATGGTCTTACCCGAACCAACATCTCCCTGAAGGAGACGGTTCATCTGGTGGCCGCTCATCAAGTCGGCCCGGATTTCCTTGATAACCCGTTTCTGCGCCCCGGTCAACTCATATGGAAGTGACTTGTAACAAACATTGAACGCCTCCCCCACCTTCGGCATCGGGATTCCGGCCTCGGAACGGCTCCTGACGTATTTCTGCTTCAGGAGGGAGAGCTGAAGAAGGAAAAGTTCCTCCCATTTGAGACGGTACTGAGCCTTCGCAAGGGCATTTTCATCAGATGGGAAATGGATGTTGCGGATGGCATATCTCAGAGGCACCAGCCCCTTCTCCTTGAGAATGTATTCGGGCAATGTCTCCTGCACGTCTCCTATAGCGAGGTCGATCGCCTCTGCCATCAGCTTGTTCATCACCCTTCCTGATATCCCCGAATTGCGAAGCTTGTCGGTGGAATTGTACACCCCTGTCAGGGTGCCGGAATAATGGACCGCGCCTTCAGAAGGAGGGTTGTCTATTTCCGGATGGACCATGTTGATCCTGCCGTTGAACACGCTCGGCTTGCCGAAGAACAGGAAGGTGCCACCCGGCTTGAGACGCTCATAGGTGTATTTGATTCCCCTGAAGAACACAAGTTCCATAGCCCCGCTGGAATCACTGACTATTACGGTAAGGCGTTTCATCCCCTTGCCCTGTGGCATTTCGGAAGAAACTACCGTTCCCAGTATCTGGACATAAGCATTGTCACTCTTGACATCGGCTATCTTCTGGATCGAGCTGCGGTCTACGTACCGGAAAGGATAGACGTGGAGGAGATCTCCTACCGTGGTAACCTCCAGTTCCGAACGAAGGAGAGCGGCTCTTTTGGGGCCTACACCCGGAAGATATTGGATGTCGGTGTCAAGCTTGTTCCGCAGCATTGTCTTGATTGGGACTATCTCCTCTTGAGGACAGCATCATAACTCACAAAGTAGGAACCTGCGAATGCCCCCTTTGCATTCTCGGTTTCCTCGATGTTGGCCTTGACTGTAATGGACTCAAAGCTGCCGCCATTGGCATCAGCATCGATGTCGTTGAATGTCAGAATGATCGATTTGGAAAGGGATGATGAGTAGGATTTGTCGTATTTCCCATCCTTGTCAGTGTAGAGCAGGTCGGAGAAATCCGATCCGTCATATTCGAATACCGGAACAACCTGGATGCCTTTCACAGGATTGCCTTCCTCGTCAGTCACTGTGCCGGCAACCCTGTAGTTGGCAAGCTGGATATCATATCCTTCATACGTATCCATGGAGGAGCATGATGAAATAAAGAGGCAGGTTACAAATACAAAGGATGCAACCAGGAATAATGTTGAAGTCTTGTTTTTCATATCTTGCACAATATAATGATTTTTTTCTATATTTGATGTGCCTTGATTAAGCACATTCCAATGGTATCGGACTTGATCGACAAATACATCTGGCTCATCAGGATCCTGACAGCCGCCGGCGAGCGTGGTCTTTCCCTCAAGGACATCACGGACAAGTATCAGGTCAGATACGGTCAAGAGTATTCCAGAAGGACATTCAACAACCACCGCAGCGCCGTAGAGATGGTTTTCGGGGTGGACATCGAATGCAACCGGGCCACGAACCGCTACTACATCCCTTTCGGAGACGAGGTCCTGGACAATGATGAAAGCATCAGCTGGCTCGTCAGCACTTTCACAGTCAGCAACCTGCTTTCTCTGGGCAAAGAGCGGCTGAGCGGACGGGTAAGCGTCGAAGAGATTCCTTCCGGCCAGAAATACCTGACGCCGATAATGCAGGCCATGGAAGACAACATGGAACTTGTGATAGCCTACGCCAAATACACTTCATTAAGTCCGGAAACACTTCATGTACAGCCTCTTGCAGTTAAAGAGCATAATCGCAGGTGGTATCTGGTGGCCTTCTGTCACGAAAGGGATGCATCCAGGGTGTACGGCCTGGACAGGATAGTTTCGCTCCAGGAGACTGATATTCCTTTCAAGATGCCGAAAGACTTCGATGTCGACGCCATCTTTTCCGACAGTTACGGAATATTCTTCCCTAAAGAAGGAGAGAAGCCGGTGAGCATAAGGATCAAGGCTCTGCCGGAAGAGGCGAAGTACCTCCGCGACCTGCCGCTTCACCACTCACAGCAGGAAGAAGGAGAAGGAATATTCCGTATCAGGGTCATTCCGAACGAAGACTTGATGATGGAATTCTGCAAGCACGCAGGGAAACTGGAAGTCATCGAGCCGGAATATATCCGCTCAGCCATAAAGGAAAGAATGGACAACGCAAGCAAACAATACATTTAACCATATGAGAATCACAACCGGCATTGCCCTGGCGGCAGCAGCATCAAGCATCATGAGTTGCACACAGCAAAAAGAAACGACAAAGAGCACCTACATCGGTCCGTCCGAGATCCAGGTCGAAGACGGCCGGATGACTCCAGAAGTGCTTCTTTCCCTTGGAAGGCTCTCCGACCCCCAACTCTCCCCTGACGGGAAATGGATCCTGTACGGTGTAAGCTACACTTCAATCGAGGACAACCGTTCCTGCAGGAACCTGTTCCTTTCAGAAGTAATTACAAATGAGGACGGCACTCTCTCCTTCGGGGACAAGATACAGCTGACGGAGGAAGGGAAAAGCATCAACAATGCCCGATGGAACCCACAGGAGATGGCGATCTATTACCTCCAGGGAGGGCAGCTCTTCACCGCACCTGTAACCTTTGGAGAAGGCAAGTGCAGCCTCGGCACTGCCACCCAGCTCAGCGACGTCGAGAACGGGATGGGAGAATTCTCCATAAGTCCGGACGGAGCCCAGGTGATGTACACCAGCACCGTTCCGGGCACCGTGAAGACTCCCAAGGACTTCGATGAGAAACTCGATAAGGCTCAGGCTTACGTCACCGAGGATCTCATGTACCGCCACTGGGACCACTGGACCACCGAGAGGCCTCAGACCTATATCGCTCCCCTGTCAGGCCCGAAAGGCATCACGGCCGATAATTCTCTCAACATCCTTGATGCAGACAAGGAAAAGTACGAGCTTCCGATCGAGCCTTTCGGAGGCATGGAGCAGCTCTGCTGGAGCCCTGACGGCCAGTGCATAGCCTATGCCTGCAAGAAGGTCGGGACAGGACGTGAATATGCCTTCTCAACCGATACCGAGATCTACATCTACAAGATAATCACCGGGCAGACAGTCAGGATACCAATGGACGGCGGCTACGACACGGACCCTGTCTGGAGTCCTGACGGGAAGAAGGTCGCTTTCCTCAGCATGGCTCGCAACGGCTACGAGGCCGACAAGGTAAGGCTCATGGTAGCCGATGTCAACGCTCCAGAAGGCCAGACCGAAATCTCTGTCGGAGAAGTCAGGGATCTCACCTCCGAGTTCAAGTACAACGCTGCCGGACCTGTATGGTCGGATGATTCCAGGTACATCTACTTCAATGCGCTGACGGAAGGTCTCCAGGCAATCTATAAGGTGGACGCCCTTATGGGTGCGACGAACGAAGATGGAAACAGGCTCGATGTACTTCCGGTGCCGGTCAGGATCACTCCGGACGATGCCTGGTATGATTTCGATTCTCCGTTCGCGATAAAGGAC
>JBGVAE010000111.1:0-3958 GCA_045224215.1 Candidatus Cryptobacteroides sp.
CAACAGAGTCGCAATTCCAGGGGTGCCGGTTTTGACCCCTCCTGGAATACTCTTTAAACTGTTTTTCAATAAGTTGCCCGTCACCAAAGAAGAGGACCTCAGGGATTGTGCATGGCAGTAGGTGTGCTACCTTGTCCGATTCGACGTATCAGGTGGTTTTGCATGCGAGAGTCTGGCGGGGTTGTTTAATGAAGAATATTCATTAAATTTGTAAGTTATGTCAGAGTACATCGTATCAGCTAGGAAATACAGGCCCGATTCATTCGAGACACTCATCGGGCAGGACAATATCGCCCAGACCCTGAAGAATTCCATCATCAGGGGAAAGTTGGCACATGCATACCTCTTCTGCGGTCCGAGGGGCGTGGGCAAGACCACCACGGCCAGGATATTCGCGAAGGCCATCAATTGCTCCAATCCTTCCGCGGACATGGAGCCTTGCGGAGAGTGCGAATCCTGCATCTCCTTCCAGGAAGGCCGTTCGTACTGCATCCACGAGCTTGATGCCGCATCCAACAACGGAGTGGACGACATCAAGAACCTGATGGACCAAGTGCAGATTCCACCGCAGGTCGGAAAGTACAGCGTGTACATCATAGACGAGGTGCATATGCTCTCCACGGCCGCCTTCAACGCCTTCCTCAAGACCCTGGAAGAACCACCGGCACACGCGATTTTCATACTCGCGACCACGGAGAAGCACAAGATCCTGCCCACCATCCTGTCCCGCTGCCAGACATTCGACTTCAACAGGATAAGCGTTCCGGACATCGTCAGGAACCTGAGGACCATAGCCGCCAAGGAAAATGTAACGATAGACGACGAGTCCCTCCACGTCATTGCCCGGAAGGCAGACGGGGCTATGAGGGACGCCCTCACCATCTTCGACCAGACCGTGGCTTTCTGCGGGACGGACGTGAAGTACGAGGAGGTCCTCAAGAACCTCAACGTACTTGATTATGACTATTCCTTCAACCTGGTGGATTCATTCCTGGCAGGAGATTACGGCTCAGCCCTGCTGAAGTTCGACGAGATCCTGTCCAAGGGATTCAACGCCCTGCATTTCTGCGCCGCCCTTAGTTCCCACTTCAGGGACCTGATGGTGACTAAGAACGGCGGACTGGACTCGCTGCTGGAACTCCCGGATTCGCTGAAGAAGAGATATTCGGAACAAGCTGACCGCTGTTCCCTTAAGTTCCTGTACGACGCTTTGGGGATCACGACCGCTTGCGAGGCTGGTTACAAGCAGGCTGTCAATCCGCGCCTTCACATCGAATTCGCGCTGATGAAGCTTGCCTTCCTGTCCAAGGCCCCTGTGGCCACTCCTGCTGTGGCACAGGCACCGGTAGTAGCACGGCCGGCAGCGGAAACAGCAAAGCCTGCTGCAGAGGCAGTAAAGCCGGCAGCAGTACAGGAAACTGCAACGGCACCGAGCCCGGAAACGAAACCAGCACCACGGGAGAGGAAGAAACCGGCCAAGACCGGATCAGCCCTGTCCCTGAGCTCCATCCTCGAAGAAGAAAAAGCCGGAAAGGCCGAAGCAAAAGCGCCTGCAGTTGCCGACGAACTCCCGGAGGACGATAAGGTCTTGGAAGCCTGGAAAGGCATTCCTGATGAATATGCCGCCAGCCCGAGACTTGCCAACACCTTGAAGAACGCCCAACTTGAAATCAACACTGAAGACGGGATCAAGGTACTCACCTTCAAGGTCAGCAACGCATCCCAGGAAAAATGGATCCGCGAGAACAGGCTTCTCTCTCTGGAAGGGAATTTGCAGAAAAGAGTCGGATCTTCGAAACTCCGCCTCGAAGTGGGAGTGATTCCGGCGGAAGAAAAGGAAGCCCAGCCGTACACCGACCATGAAAAGGCTACGGCGCTGATGGGGCAGAACGGAGAAATCCAGAATTTGATCAAAGACTTCGGTTTAGAAACAAAATAGAATATATGAAACTTCGCTGCGAACAGCTTGTCAAGAAATATGGCATCAGGACGGTCGTAAAGGGTGTCTCGATGGAGATCAACCAGGGAGAGATCGTAGGTTTCCTCGGTCCGAACGGAGCGGGAAAGACCACCAGTTTCTACATGATCACCGGCCAGATCGTCCCTAACGGCGGCAGGGTATTCCTGGACGACGAAGACATCACCGAGCTCCCGATGTACAAGAGAGCCCAGAAAGGAATCGGCTATCTTCCTCAGGAAGCCTCCGTGTTCAGGAAGATGTCCGTGGAAGACAACATCATGTCCGTCATGGAGATGTCCGAGATGACAAAGGAAGAGAGAGAAGAAAGGCTCGAAGACCTTATCAACGAATTCAACCTTTCGAAGGTGCGCAAGAGTCTGGGAATACAGCTTTCCGGTGGTGAGCGGCGCCGCTGCGAGATTGCGCGTGCCCTGGCCATCGACCCTAAGTTCATCCTCCTTGACGAACCTTTCGCCGGTGTGGACCCGATAGCCGTGGAAGACATCCAGTACATCATCGCAAAGTTGAAGTACAAGGACATCGGAGTCATCATCACCGACCACAACGTCGGCGAAACCCTGGCCATCACCGACCGTGCCTACCTGCTCTACGAAGGAACGATCCTCCAGCAGGGCACCCCTGAATCCCTCGCCGGAGACGAGGAGGTGCGCACCAAATACCTCGGTGGAGGCTTCGTGCTGAAGAAGTCCGTCTCCGTGGAAAGGGCGAAGGCCGAACATGAGGCCAACGAAGCCGCCCGAAAGGCCGAAGCGGAAAAGGTCGCCGCTATGGCGGAACCGGCAGCGGAGACTTCGGAGGTTGAAGAAACAGAAACAACCTGAAAAGACTGATGAAGCGAGCGATTCTAATATTGGCAGGAATATTCCTGGGGATGCTGGCGGCACTGGATGCCTCCGGCCAGGCCCAGGTATATACCCGCAAGGAGAAGCTCAAGGATTTCACGGCCAAGACCACGAAGGTCGTTCTCTCCGGAGAAGAGTTCCTCGATGAAGCGCTGAAGGAAAGCGTCGGAACCACCTGGACCCTGTCTCCTTATGAATTCTGCACCAAAGAAGAGTTCGAGAAGCTCAAGACCAGCGACAAGTTCTATTTCCTGCTGGTCACGAAAGGCCGCCAGAAGAAGGAAGAGACTGCAGGGATAGACCTGCTGACCCTTGTAAAAGGAGGTGAAGGAGCATCCAAGTCCCTCGACAACATGCTGGAGGTCGTAAGCTTCCCGTTCAGGGCAGCAGAAGATCCGAGCGGCAGGGAATTCGCCCTGCTCCCGGCCTTCCTGCAAATTATCCAGGACCACGTCTCTACCCTTGCAGACACCGAGATGAAGGCATATTCAAGCCTTTCCGCAAAAGACTCCAGGAAGCTGAAAACCAAAAGGATATATTTCTGGGAAGAGGATCTCTCGAAGCAAGTTGGGCAGAAGGTCCGGCAGACCCTCGATGACGACATCATCATCGAGGAAGATGAAGAGGATGTTGACAAGGTCTTCGTCAACGGGGATGTGAACACAGTAGTAAGCTATGTAGTGGCCCCTAGTGTCCCGGTGGACGGCTCCGTCTGCTACAAGATGCTCCTTGGGTCCGACACTCTCGAGCTGTACTATTACAAGAAGCACAAGATCACTTCCAAGAACGGCAAAGGCTTCCTTGCAAGCGATCTGAAAGCCATAAAAAGTCTCAGTAAGAAATGATCACAGGTAAAGCGTCCTGCGGGATGCAGTATGCCGTGAAGAAGGGCGGCAATGCAGTCGGCTATTGTTCCCTTACCATAAAGTGCGGAACCCGCGACGAGGGAGACTTCCACGAAGGGATAGCACACTTCACAGAACACACCATATTCAAGGGCACCGAGCACAAGAGCGCCCGGGTAATAAACGGCTACCTCGACAGGCTTGGAGGAGAACTGAACGCATTCACCACCAAGGAAGAGATAGTCATCCATTCCACCGTACTCAAGGAAGACCTCGGGAAGGCGGCATCC
>JBGVAE010000112.1:0-4494 GCA_045224215.1 Candidatus Cryptobacteroides sp.
GAAGTGTCTTTTTGAGGATACGTCAGCCTGAAAGCGGCGGCCCTCTCGGTCGGGGCCAGCTCCACAACTACGTCGTGGTCGGCCAGGTAAACCTTGTAATAATATGGCTTTGCGGTTTCGGCCTTGTGGGAGAACCAACTCTGGCGGCCTTCCTCGTCGTAAACCGGGCCGGTGGTGACAGGCATTATGGAGAATGCGCCGTAGTCGTTGATCCATGGACTTGGCTGATGGGTCTGCTTGAAACCGCGGATCTTGTTCGCGGAATATGTGTATGTCCAGCCGTCTCCGTTGCGCCCGGTCTGGGGAGTCCAGAAATTCATGCCCCAGGGCATTGCCATGGCCGGATAGGTGTTCCCGGTCGAAAGTTCGAATGAGGATGCGGTTCCGGTCAGGGGATTGACATAATCCACCGGATCCGGGCCAGCCGGACTTCTTTTCCTGTCAGAAGATGAGGCGATTACTATGGCTGCTACGGCGAGGAGAATAAGAATGGTTCTTTTCATCCCTATCTGACATCAATGGAGTTCAACAAATCAAGCTTGCCACTGTCCACCAGGTGGAGGATAAGCTCTCCGAAGAGAGTGTTCTGCCACGCAAACCAGGCCCTGGTGAACTTGGCAGCGTCGTCCTTGTGGAAGGATTCGTGCATGAAACCTGTTCCGGCGTCGGTCTTCATCAAGGTCTCGATACACCATTTGATTTCGTCATCGTCCTGCGAAGTGAAAGCCTTCATCATTATGCTCATCGGCCAGATGTAGTCGTAACCGATGTGCGGCCCGCCTATCCCTTCACCGGCTGCTCCCTTGAAGAAATACGGATTGTCTTCGCTCCAGACGAACCTTCGTGTGTTCAAGTAGACAGGGTCATCGACCTTGACATCGCCCAGATAGGCCATCGCAAGCAGGCTGGGTACGTTGGCATCGTCCATCAGGAGGCGGTTTCCGAACCCGTCCACCTCGAAGGCGTATATCTTCCCGTATTTCGGGTGGTCCACGACGGCATATTCCTGGAGAGCTTTTTCTACCTCATCGGCCAGACTGAGGCATTCATTGGCAAGCTTCTTATCGTGGTTGACTCTCCTGAGAATCTCTGAAGCCTTGCGCAATGAACTTACGGCAAAGAAGTTGGAAGGGACCAGGAACTCAAACATCGTGGCATCGTCCGAAGGCCTGAAGGAAGAAGCAATAAGGCCGCAAGGCTTGACAGGATTGCCCCAGCCATCGTTCGATTTGGTGTCGAACTGCCTGTCCGTCACGCGTGCGAAACGGTACGGACCATGTCCGTCCTTCCTTTGCTGCTCCTTGAATGTCTTGAGCGTAGCCTTTATGGCGGTCAGCCATTTTTCTCCGAACACGGATTTATCTCCCGTTATCTTCCAATACTCATAAGCCAGCCTGATAGGGTAGCAGTGCGAGTCGATCTCCCATTTGCGTTCATGGTCCCAAGGATTCATATCCGTCTTGTCCGAGTCCCATTCGCTGCCCTTCGGACCGTCGTTGAAGGCATTGGCGTAGGGGTCTATGGCTATCAGGGAGAACTGACAGTTGATCACTCCGGCTATCATGTGCCTCAGATCCTCGTCCACGTTGGCGAGTTGCACGTAAGGCCACACCTGAGCTCCGGAGTCGCGAAGCCACATCGCGTGGATGTCTCCGGTGTAGACGAATGTCCTCCAGTCCCCGTTCTCGTCCTTCCCGAAATGGACCGTCGTGTCGAGAGTGTTAGGATAGCAGTTGGAGAACATCCAGGCAAGCCGAGGGTTCTTAAGTACCCCTTGCATCCGGATTATTGTGTTTTCGACAGCTTCCGACCTGAACAGCCTGTTATCCGGGGAAGGACGCTTCGACTCATAAGTCTGAGCTATTAATATATTAATATTCAGGAATATAACCCCTAGGGAAAGAAAGATTGAGCGCTTCATTTGAATATGAGTTTATACAATAATAGCAAATATTATTGAATTTTTTAGTACTTTGTCTTGCAAGGTATTCTAAAGTTTATATATCTTTGCAATGGAAAATTAATTGCAAAACAAAGGATAATATGAAAAAAGTTGTAAACGCAAGTGTTGGTGGAAGGAGCTTTGCATTCGATGAGGATGCCTACCAGAGGCTCGTCGCTTATTTCGAGCACTTCAAGGCTCGCCTGAAGAAAGACACCCAGGCTGAAGCCGATGAGGTGATGTCCGATCTTGAAAACCGCATCGCAGAACTTTTCGACCAGGGGACTGGCGGCGCTTCGTATCGTGTGGTAGACTTCGCCCTTGCCAACAAGGTCGTGGGCCAGCTGGGGATGCCTGACGGTTCGGCTGAACCTTTCACAGGTTCCTCCGGAACTTCAAATTCCGAGACAAGGAATACTTACAGGGGCACGGAAACTTCAGGACCTGATTTCTCGTATTCCGGAGAGAAGGGGGACTGCAAGAAGAGACTCTTCCGCGACCCGGACAACAAGGCCATCGGTGGAGTCTGCTCGGGACTCGCTGCTTTCCTGAACATCGACATAACTATTGTCAGGATAGTACTTTTGCTTGCCCTGCTTCTATGGGGTTCCGGTTTCCTGGTGTACCTGGTGCTCTGGATCGTCGTCCCTCTGGCTAAGACGCCTGCCGAGAAATGCGAAATGAGGGGCTTGGATCCAACTGCGGAGAACATGGCCAGGTTCAGCAGCTACAAGAAGTAATCCTATCGAAACATGGAAAACAGTGCAGACAACGTGCGCTCGCAGATGCGCAAGGGGGTGCTTGAGTATTGCATACTCAGCATCCTGAACAAGAAGGAGGCTTATGCTTCCTCCATCCTGGATGAGTTGAAATCCGCGAACATGATCGTGGTGGAAGGGACACTTTACCCTCTGCTGATCCGCCAGAAGAACCAGGGATTGCTTTCCTATAGGTGGGAAGAATCTACCCAGGGACCTCCGAGGAAGTACTATTGCATTACCGAAAAAGGCAGGGAGCAGCTCGGTGAGATGGATTCAGCCTGGCAGGAGATAGTAGAAACCATAAAGACTATAAAAGAATAATATGAAGCCGGTAGAATACTTCAGCATAGGCGGATATGTCTTCTCCCTCGAAGATGATGCCTCTGTCGTTGTCAAGGAATATATTGAGGAACTCGAGAGCTTCTATTCCAAGAAGGAGGGAGGCTCCGAAGTCATGGAAGGAATAGAGGAGCGGATGGCCGAACTGCTGCTTGAGCAGAGCGGAAAGAACGGCGTCGTGACTCTCCCGATGGCTGAATCCGTGATTGCCACCCTTGGCAAGCCTGAGGCCATAGAAGAGGAATCCCAGGATGAAGCAGACCAGGAATGCGAGCCGGTTCGTGATAAGGTAGCCGGGGAAGATGAAAAGGTCAAGCGGAAGCTTTACCGTGACCCGGCGAACGGGAAGGTAGGCGGAGTCTGCAGCGGTCTGGGAGCCTTTTTCAACCTCGACCCTACCATATTCAGGCTCATATTCGTTGTATTCACCCTCCTTGGGATGTTCGGCTATGGGAGCCTCCGGCACTTCAATAATGATGCTGTCGTGCTGGCTTTCCCGGTGATCTATCTCGTGCTCTGGGCTTGCATGCCGGTGGCCCGTACCGTCCGCCAGAGGGATGAAATGCGCGGAGAGAAGGGAACCGTGGATGCCATCAGCGCCAGGATCCGCACTTCCGCCCAGGAGATAGGGGATACAGCGAAAGAGATCGTTCCGTCATCGGCATGGCCGCGATTCTGGCGGGTTATCGAGAGCTGCATCGGAATCGTCCTCCTGATGGTGGGAATAGCTGCCGTAGTGGCCTTGGGCACGATATTCGTCGGCAAGGATTTCTTCTCAGGAAGCTTCCTGGTGAACAGGATCATCGAGCAGGTAGCGGACATATCCCCGAAGGCGCTGGATCTGCTTTCATATACCCCTGCGGTAACTGCTTTGGCAATAGCGATCACATTCCCGTTCTTCGGAATGATCTATGGCGGGGTGATGATGACATTCGGCCTCAAGGAGCCGAAATGGCACCCTGGCCTCTGGATATTCGTGATCTGGCTGATCTCGCTGGTCGTGCTTGGAGTACTCGTAGCGATACGCTACTTGCCGTAGATGTCCTTGGCGGTGAATGTCCACGGTTTGGCGATATCCATTTCCGGGTCGCTGACCGTGGCATCTATCTGCCAGTTCTTCTTCTCGAAGACGAATTTGTTGATGAACCACAGGGTCTGGTCGTAGCAGGGGTTCATGAATGATGCGACTTCGTGGAAACGGCTGTCGAATCTCAAGCACATGTATGGGTAGTCGAACTTCTCGAACCTTTCCACGAGAGGGTCGGTCCCGAAGAAGCCCAGCTTGAAGAATCTTATCTGTTTGTAAGTAACTAATTCATCGGAGGTTCCGTGTAAGAATAAAGTAGGTGCGGGTGGCTGTACGGTCCACTCGCACTTGCCTTTCCTGGAGAATATGGCTCCGGAGAAAGAGACTACTCCCGCGAAGCGGAATCCTTCAGGCATGGCTGAAGC
>JBGVAE010000113.1:0-15751 GCA_045224215.1 Candidatus Cryptobacteroides sp.
CTTTATGAATATCCTGATCTGCTTTTCGATGGTCTCTTCTACATTCGAAGCATCTCCGTTCCAGACCACGCAGGAAGGCGAGATCGCGGCGATCTTGTCCCAGGCCCTCCCGATGGCATCCCACCGGACGTGGGTATCGTTGATGACGCAGAAATGAGCCTTGGCAGCCTTACCGGCCGTGGTGAAGCTGTGGATCTTGGGATCCTCCTCGTTCCCAAGGATCTTGATCTTGTTCCCGGCGATGTAGTTTATCCTGTCGCCACCGGTGCGGTAATAGTACTTGGTGGCCGGCTTCAGGCCGGTGAGCCTCACCTGGACGACCTTGTCGCTGATCTCGGTCATCTTGAATCCGCCGCTCTTCACCTTGACGGCATCGCTGAGGTCAGGCTGCTCCCCGACGAGGACATATCCGTTGGTCAGGGCGCTGACTCCGAAGGAGATTCCCATTGAAGTCTCGGCGTAATTCTGGAGCATTGGGTCAGATATAATCAACTTACCGTCGGACTCTTCGTTGGAAGAGCCGGAACCAGTCTGATTACCAATCGTTTCCGCAGCCTTAAGCGCATTCGAGGCCCCTGCGGCTGCAACCAGCATTGCGGTGCCCTTGATGAAAGTCCGTCTTTTCATATTCTCGGAAAATTGATTATCAATGGATGAGCCTGCGGATGTCGTTTCCGAAGGCGAGGAACATCAGTAGGAATAGAAGGAGCATGCCAATGATCTGGGCTATCTCCAGGAACTTGTCGCTTGGCTTCCGCCCGGTGACCATCTCGTACAGGCAGAAGACGATGTGTCCTCCGTCCAGTCCCGGAATTGGCAGGAGGTTCATCACTCCCAGCATTATGGACAGAAGGGCCAGGATATTCACGAACCTGTACCAGTCCCATGTCGCAGGGAATACCTGTCCGATGGCGATGAAACTGCCTACGGACTCATAAGCCTTGGTGCTCGGCGAAGCAACCAGCTTGAGGTCGCGGAGATATCCTCCGATCGTTTCGAAGGTCAGTTTGAAGCCTGCCGGGATGGCGCTCGCGACAGAATATTCCTTGGTCTTGATTCCCGGAACCTGCATGTAAACGCCCAACCTTCCTGAGGTGTCAACCGCCATAGGGATGCTGAGGGTGTCGGAACCGCGGAGGACCGTAGCCATGACTGTGTCTCCCTGTACCGAGGCAAGGTAGCTCCTTGAATCCTGCACGAACGGGGTGCTGACACTGTCCAATGCCACTATCCTGTCACCATGGACCAGGCCGCAGGAATAGTTCGGGGAGGCTTTCATCACCGAATCTATGACGAAAGGCACTGCCAGGTCGAATACGTTCGGATCGTTCATGAAGTCTCCGATCATTGAGCGGTCGATGTAGAGGTCCAAGGTGTCCCCGTCACGCAGGACGGTCACCTTTTCGATTCCTCTCCTGGCCAGGTCGGCCTGCAACATACCGAAATTCTCAGGAACATAGTCGTCCATCTTGATGATGCGGTCTCCGTTGCGGAAGCCCATCTCCATTCCGAGCTCATCGGTGTAGATGGCGTTGCCCTCGTTCTCGATGTAGCCGCTCCCCCAGATCGCCAGGATGGAGATATAGGCTATTATGGCGAATATGAAATTGAACAGGACGCCCCCGCACATCACCAGCAGGCGCTGCCAGGCTGGCTTGGTGCGGAACTCCCAAGGCTGGGGATCCTTCTTCATGGACTCCAGGTCCATGCTCTCGTCGATCATCCCGCAGATCTTGCAATAGCCGCCCAGAGGCAGCCAGCCGATGCCATATTCAGTCTGCCAGGATGCAGCCTTCGGACAGAGCTTGGTGAACCATTTGCCCTTGGTACTGAACAGCTTCGTCCCGCCCACGTCGAAGAACAGGAAGAATTTCTCCACCCGGATCCCGAACATCTTCGCGAACAGGAAATGCCCGAATTCGTGGATGATGATGAGGATGGAAAGTGCGAGGATGACTTGCAGGGTCTTGATGAGTGCTACCATAGCCTAAATCTTCTTTTCCAAGGCCTCCACCTTCCTGATGGCCATAGTGCGGATTTCCTTGTCAGTGCTGAATATGTCATCGAGGGAGGGGTCCTTGATGAAAGGGACTTCGGCGATGCATTCGGCGGCGATGTCTGAAATCCCATAGAAAGGAATCCTGTCGTGTAGGTAGGCCTCCACAGCCACCTCGTTGGCGGCGTTGAGGGCGCAAGGAACATTACCGCCTCTGCCTAGGGCATCGTAGGCCAGTTGCAGGGCCGGGAATCTGTCAGTGTCGGGAGCGTAGAACGAGATGCTTCCGAGAGCCGTGAAATCCAGTTTTTTGTTTCCAAGAGTCATCCTCTCCGGGAAACCGATGGCGAATTGTATAGGTTCCCGCATGTCCGGGCTTGCCATTTGTGCTATCACGGCACCGTCTTCGAACTCGACCATCGAGTGGATGACCGATTCTGGATGGACCACCACGTTGATTCCTTCTGCGGGCATGTCGAAGAGCCACCGGGCCTCGATGACCTCGAATCCCTTGTTCATCATAGTGGCTGAATCGATGGTGATCTTGGCCCCCATGTTCCAGTTCGGATGCTGCAGGGCCATGTCCTTGGTCGCCTTGGCGATCCTTTCCTTGCCCCAAGTCCTGAAAGGACCACCGGATGCAGTGAGATGTATCTTGCTGATAGCATTGCCCTGGGATGCCATAAGGCACTGGAATATCGCAGAATGCTCGGAGTCGACAGGGAGGATAGGAGCATTGTGCTGCTTGGAAAGGGCTGTGACTATCGAGCCTGCGGCTACCAGGGTCTCCTTGTTGGCCAGGGCGATCACCTTCCCGGCCTTGATGGCAGAAATCGTCGGAGCCAGTCCGCTGAATCCCACCATTGCGGCTACCACAATGTCCACCCGGTCGCTGGCGACCAAATCGCAGACTGAGTCGATTCCGGCGAACACCTTGGTGTCGGTGTCCTCAAGCGCCTGCGAAAGCGGGAGATAACCGGATTTGTCACATATTACGACATTGTTCACGTCGAATTCCTTGGCCTGGGCGGCCATGAGGGCCCAGTTGCCCCTACAGGTAAGCAATTCAACCTCGAAACGATCCGGATGCTCGCGTATCACATCGAGAGTCTGCCTTCCGATCGATCCTGTCGATCCCAGGATGGCTATCCTTCTTTTCTCCATCAGAAACTGATATATTTCGTTGGGTCCACAGCTTCGCCCTTGTGCCACAGCTCGAAGTGCAGGTGGTCACCGTCTGCGGTCTTGCCAGTGCCGCCCACGATCGCTATTGCCGTTCCGGCCTTGACCTTGTCTCCGGTCTTCTTCATGAGCTTCTGGTTGTGCTTGTACACGGAGATGATGTCGCCTTCGTGCTGGATGCGGATCGTGTAGCCGTCGTCGTCGCTCCATCCGTCCGATATCACCGTCCCGTCCAGGACGGACATGACCACCGAATTGCCCGGAGCCGTGATGTCTATGTATGGATGCAGGGCCTTGTCATAGCCTTGGGAAACGACTCCCTTGAGAGGAGTGAAGAAATGCATTCCTTCGATAGGGAGAGGCTTGTCCTTGCCCGAGGAGATGTCGAACTTGTCCTCCGAGGCCACTTCCTTCCTGAGCAGGGAATCCTTTTCGGCGAGTTTCCTTGCCTTTGCCTCCGACAGGGTCCTGTCCGTGTTGATGTCCATCAGGCTATCGATCTTGAGAGGCTCCTCTCCGTCCACGACACGGCGCAGGTTCTCGGCGTAAAGTTCCCATTTGAGCATGGCGTTCTCGAGGGAATCGATACGGATGGCATTTTGGATGGCATCGTGCTTGCTCTTTGCGTCCGGATAGCCCGGGATCAGGGTCTTCATCGGAGTGTAGGCAATCAGGCACCAGGCCAGGGCGAACAGCACGACCAGGGCTGTGATGACGGCTATGATAGCGTTCATCTTGGTGAACTTCGTGGACCAAAGGCCTACATGGGTGTCGTCATCCGTGAGACTGATCCTGTAATTGACCGTAGGTGAACCGTTTTTCTCTTTTGACATTTTTCTGTAAATTTGCGGAATCTATGGACAGGATCATCGGGATAGACTACGGACGCAAGCGCGTGGGGGTTGCCGTCAGCGACCCGTTGCGGATATTTGCATCCGCCCTGGACACGGTTCCTTCTGCAAAGATAATAGAATATCTCAAAAACTATGCTCAAAAGGAGACCATCACCCGCTTTGTGGTGGGCTACCCGATGAATATGGACAACCGTCCTTCCGAGGCTGCCGCCGACGTGGAGATATTCCTTAAGAACCTTGCGAAGGCTTTTCCGGACATCCCCGTGACGAAGGAAGACGAGAGATTTACCTCCGTCCTTGCCCATAGGGCCATGATAGATGGAGGGATGAAGGCCAAGGACCGCCGGGACAAGAATTCGGTGGACAGAATCAGCGCCGCCATCATACTCCAGAGCTATCTGGACAGACAGAATAAAGATTAGTTACTATGGTATTACCTATTTACCTTTACGGCTCCGAGGTGTTGAGGGAGAAAGCTGCTCCCGCCGATCTTTCCGACAAGGAAAAACTCACCAAGCTGGTGGCCGACATGGAAGAAACACTCGCCAAGGCCGAGGGCTGCGGACTGGCCGCACCGCAGGTCGGGGAAAGCATCCGCGTGCTGATAGTCGACGGCACCGGAATGGTCGATGTGTATCCTTATCTCAAGGATTTCAAGAGGGTGATGATCAACCCGGTCGTCATCGAGGAGAGCAGCAAGCAGACATCATATTCAGAAGGCTGCCTCAGCATTCCGGGAATATACTGCGACGTCCTCCGTCCTGAGAGCATGATCGTAGAGTACTACAATGGAGATTTCGAGAAGGTTACCGAAACCTTCGACAAGTTCGCCTGCAGGATGGTCCAGCACGAGATGTCGCACCTCGACGGTGACCTTTTCGTGGACCATGTCGCTCCGATAAGGAAAAAAATAATCACTAAAAAACTTGCAAGCATCTCGAAAGGAAAGGTTTTTGCAAGGTACAGCACCAAAATAAAATAATTTCAATCTGCGCATTATGGGAGCATTCCACGCCTATGACATACGCGGAGTCTATAACGTTGACTTCGACAAACACACAGCTTACAAGATCGGTTATTTCATCCCGGAACTCCTTCAGACAGACAAGGTTCTGGTGGGTAGGGACTGCAGGGTCTCCTCCGACGAGATCCATGAATATCTCCTCAGGGGCATCACGGATGCAGGAGCTGATGTCTATGATATCGGCCTGAGTACCACTCCGATGGTCTATTTCGGAACCGCGAACTACGGTTTCAAAGCATCGGTCCAGATCACTGCCTCCCACAACCCGAAGGAATACAACGGAATGAAAGTTTCCAGGGAGAACGCCCTTCCTGTGGGCCTTGACTCCGGCCTGGGTCAGATCAAGGAATGGATTGAAGCAGGGAAGCCGACTCCTGTGGCTGAAAAGAAGGGGAGCGTTATTCCGAAAGACATCCATAAGGACTACCTTGATTTCCTTCTAAAGTTCAAGGGAGACTATTCCAACCTGAATATTGCCTTCGATCTTTCCAACGGAATGGCGAGCCTCTATGCCCGCGAGATTTTCGGAGATTCTCCATCCTACATATTCGAAGATCTTGATGGAAGTTTCCCGAACCACGAGCCTAATCCTCTGATCCCTAAGAACGTGGAGCCTCTGCAGGCTCTGGTGGAGAAGACCGGGGCAGACATCGGTGTCATCTACGACGGCGATGCCGACCGTGTGATGTTCGTGGACAATGAAGGCAAGTTCGTGTCTCCGGACCTGATGATTGCAGTGCTGGGTCATTACTTCGTCGAAGAGAGGAAAGAGACCGGCATAGTCCTCCAGGACATCCGCAGTTCGAAGGCCGTGGGGGAATATCTTGCTCCAATGGGCTGCACCATGGCCACCTGGAAAGTAGGCCGTGCCTTTGCCGCTCACAAGCTTCGTGAGATCGACGGCGTATGGGGCGGCGAACTCGCAGGCCATTATTATTTCCGTGATTTCTTCTATTCAGACAGCGGCTTGCTTGCTTCGATGCTGATTCTCAGGGTGGTGGCATCCATGAAAGAGAAGGGTGTTACCCTTAGCCAACTTATCTCCAAGATTGCCCGCTACAAGAATTCCGGAGAAATCAACTTCCGCATCGAAGACAAGAAAGGCGCCATGGATGCCGTAAAAGAGTATTTCATTTCCTTGGAGAAACCAACCGCGCAGATGGATTTCGACGGCTACAGAGTCGAATTCCCGGACTGGTGGTTCAATATCCGTCCTTCCAACACTGAACCTTACCTGAGGTTCATATGCGAAGCGACTTCAACGGAACTTTTGGAAGATAAAGTCAGCAGGACCAAGAAATTGCTCGAAGAAAGGTTCGATGCCAAAATCTAAAGAAGAACCGAATGAATCTTAGACAATTCTCACTGGGCGCCATTGCCGTGGCCCTCACGATGATTTCGGCTCCGACACGTTCGGAAGCCCAAGACACCACGATCAAGAACAAGCACGACGCCGAACTCCTGGTTCCGAGGCCAGGAAGGGAATCCGTCAAGTCTCTCAATATCAGGACCGATGCGATGGACACCCTTGACACGGCAGACCCGTTCATAAAGATCCTCCTCTATCCCGACTACACCTGGAAGTACTGGAAGGACCCGAGCTATGCCAGGGACAGCGAGGTGTTCAATGAATATTGGACCCATGAAAGGCCGGACCCTTATGGAGTCGGCCTTTCCGAGCTCCCGAACGAGATAGCCCTGTGGATAGTTGACACGCTGAGCAGCTACCACTGTCCTAATATCGGAGATCCTTCGTCCAGGTTCGGTTACCGCCACAGACGCAGGCACCAGGGAGTGGACATCCCTCTCCAGACGGGTACTCCTATCTATGCAGCCTTCGACGGAAAGGTCAGGATCTCGAAATATCACAGCGGCTATGGTAACTTGGTCGTGATACGTCATGACAACGGTCTGGAGACATTCTACGCCCATCTTTCCAAGATTTATGTAGAGAATGACGAGTGGGTGGATGCAGGCTCCATCATCGGGCTTGGTGGTTCTACCGGACGTTCTACCGGACCACACCTCCATTTCGAGACGCGTTACAAAGGCTATGCTTTCGATCCGGAGTGGCTCATCGATTTCCCTTCCGGAAACCTGAGGCACAGGCTTTTCGTGCTCAAGAAGAAGTACCTCAATGCAGGCAGCAAGTATGTCCCTGAGAGCGAGCAGGAAGAGATTGACATCATCGAGGGTGACGAGCAGGACCGTCAGGAGGAGATCCGCAAGGCCGAAGAAGCCAAGAAGGCTGCCGCGGCTGCTAAGGCCAAGAAGGCTGCCGCGGCCAAACAGTACTACACCGTCCGTAAAGGAGACACACTTGGCGCCATCGCCAGGAGACACCATACTACAGTAAGGAATCTCTGCAGGCTGAACGGAATCTCGGAGAAGACCATCCTTAGGCCTGGAAAGAAGCTTAGAGTAAGATAATTTCCCCAATATCTTAATGCAAGCCAATCAACGATGAGACTGAAAAAACTTCTGATAATCCTGGGCTCAGTGCTTATTTCCGTGACGTGCGGGGCTCAGAATGTATCCGGGCAGGATGCTCTGTTCCGGGGGAAGTTGTCGGACCGGTATTCCTCGAATTTCAACGGCACACCTTATTGGGATGCCGAAGGGTTCCTCCCCGGATCGATAGTTTACAACGGAAAGACATATGACGGAGTGTACATCAATGTGGACGCTTCCCTGTGCGAAGTCAACGTGAAACCTTCTCCTGAAGTGGCTGCGACGTCTCCTGACAGGAACCAGGTCTCTTGGTTCACCAGGGGAGGGCATCGTTTCGTCAACCTCCGGTATCTTGGGATCGAAGGTGCCAGGGAAGGTTTCTATGAGGTCTTGTACGACGGCAATGCAGCCCTTCTGAAAAGGGTTGACAAATACCTGCACAAGGACACCGGGAACCATAACAGCGAAGGCCTCATCGGTTACGAAGACTCGAACTACCAGCACGACGTGCTTTCCTTCTTCAAGATCAGCACCGGGTACTTTTATCTCAAGGATGGCAACCTGACCGGTCTCAAGAACAGGAATGCCCTCCTTAATATTTACAAGTCTTCGAAACGGGATTTGAAATCCAGGATGGCTTCCGCCGGACTGAAGGGCAGGGGTATATCCGACGACGTTTGGTTTGCGGGTGTGATGGGCCTTGCAGAGCCTACTGAAGGCGAGTCGGGACCGCTCGAGGAAGCTGCCCGGCAGTGGAATCCGTCTTCAGGATCGGAGATCCACAAGGAGACTCCTTCAGTCTTTGCTCCTGTTGTCAAGCAGGAAGGACGTCCCGAACTTCCGGAAGGATATTTCCAGGAGAAAGTTTCCTCTTCCGCCGAAGACCTTTCCGACGCTTCTGTCGAAGCCCTTTACCAGAACAAGATTTACAAGATCGGCGATGCCTCCAAGGGACAGAGGAAGAACGCCAGGATCTCCGGAACCGTGCGGGATGCTGCGACCGGCAAGCCTATGCCTGACGTAACCGTCTGGGACGATGTTACTTCCACATACACCAGGACGGATGCCAGGGGAAGATATTACCTGAATATCCCTTGCGGATCGAATGTTATCAATTTCAGCGAGATGACCCGCCAGGAACTGAACCTCAAGGTGGAGATTTACGGCAGCGGCGGCTTGGATGTCTCGATGAGCGAGAAGGTTACACAGCTCAACAGCGCGATGATTTCCGCAGAAAGCCGCATGAACCACATGATGGCGAAGATGGGACTTGAGAGGGTGTCGATGAAGACCATCAGCCGTATTCCTTCCGCTTTCGGCGAAGGGGACATCCTGAAGGCCGTGATGGCTCTTCCTGGTGTGAAGACCGTTGGCGAGGCCTCGGGCGGATTCAACGTCCGCGGAGGTGCTTCCGACCAGAACCTCATACTGTTCAACGAAGGAACCATCTACAATCCGAGCCATATGTTCGGTTTGTTCTCGGCTTTCAATCCGGACGTCGTGGACGGAGTCGAGTTGTACAAGAGTTCGATTCCGGTGGAATATGGCGGGAGGATTTCATCAGTCCTCAACGTAAGGGGCAAGGAAGGAGACCCTCAGAAGGTCAAAGGCTCCCTTGGCCTTGGCTTGCTCACCAGCCGTTTCCATCTCGAAGGCCCTCTGAGCAAGGGCAAGACAACCTTCGTGCTTGGAGGCAGGACTACATATTCCGACTGGCTCCTTGGGCGGCTCCCAAAGTCCAACAGCTATGCGGACGGCAAGGCCGACTTCTCCGACGTCAATCTCGGAATCACCCACAAGGCCGACAGTCTCAACACCATACAGTTGTTCGGGTACTTCTCTCGCGACAAGTTCTCCTTCAACCAGGACACTACCTTCCGCTACAACAACATAAACGCAGCCCTGAGGTGGAGGCACAAGGGAAGAGGGAACACTTCCTTCGTCGCGAGCGCCGGATACGACCGCTATGGGAATATGCTGGACAATTTCGAGACTTCAACCGAGGCTTACAGGCTCAACACTGAGATCCACCAGATATTCGGCCGTCTGAAGTTTGAGACTCTCGCCGGTAAGCACACCTGGAGCTATGGAGCGGAAGTGATCGGCTACAGCCTGCAAGGCGGCCATATGGCCCCTTATGATGAGAATTCCCTCGTCATAGACCGTCAGCTCGAGACTGAATATGCCATCCAGCCTTCGGTCTACCTCGGAGACACCTGGAGAGTCGACGACAAGTTCTCACTTGAATACGGAGGAAGGTTGTCTTCTTTCCTCGCGATGGACCCTTCTAAATTCTACTTCGGACCAGAATTCAGGTTCTCGGCAAAGTATTCATTCACTCCGAACCTGTCCGTGAAGGCCGGCGCGAATTCCCTGAGGCAGTATATCCATCTGATTTCCAATACTTCGTCGATCTCTCCGATGGACACATGGAAGCTCTGCGACGCCGATATCAAGCCGGTGACGGGGTGGCAGGGTGCCGGAGGCTTGTACTGGACCGTGTTCGACGGAAGGCTCGACCTTTCAGCGGAGGCTTACTGGAAGAACACATGGAACTATCTCGACTACAAGTCGGGAGCCCTGCTGGTGATGAACGAGAACCTCTCCGACGACCTGGTCAGGACCAAAGGCAAGGCATACGGAGTCGAGTTCATGGCTCGCAAGACGATCGGCAAGCTCAACGGCTGGCTGTCATATACATATTCCCGTACCTTCCTCAAGGAGATGGAAGACCGCGGGGCCAGCACCATCAATGGTGGAGACTGGTACAAGACTGCCTTCGACAAGCCGCACGACTTCAAGATGGTGGCCAACTACGCTCTGACCGCCAGGTTCAGCCTTTCAGCCAACGTGGACTATTCCACCGGCCGTCCGGTGACGGTCCCTGTGGGCTGGTTCAGGTACGGAGGAGGTTACAGGCTGGCATATTCCGAGAGGAACGGCTACCGGGTGCCGGATTACTTCAGGCTCGATCTGGCACTGAACATCGACCCGGGGCACTACCTGAAGAAGCTTACGCATATGTCCGTGACCCTCGGCTGCTACAACGTGACCGGCCGGAAGAATGCCTATTCAGTCTTCTATACGACCAACGGAGGGCGCAATATCCAGGGCTACAAAGTCTCGGTGTTCGCGACGCAAATCCCTTACATCAACCTTAACCTCCTGTTCTGATGAAAAAGTTCCTTTTAATGACATCGATAGCTCTGGCTCTTGTCGGATGCATATATCCATATGACGCCGAGGTGTCCGAGTCGGATGCCAACGGCCTGGTCGTCGAAGGTGACATCCTCATAGGGGACGTGGCTCGCATCACCCTCAGTTGTGTACGGCCGCTTGACGAAAACGCCAAGGGAGTAAGCGGGAACGTCTGGATCGAAGACGAGGACGGCAACCAATACATCGAGGACGCCAACAAGTTCAGCGACAGTTTCACGATAGATATGTACCAAGCTTCTCCGGACAAACGTTACAGGTTGAAGGTCCGCCTGCTGAATCCGGTCGAGGGCTCGACTTCGACTGACTATTCCTCAGACTGGCTTGAGGTCCAGCCGGCTCCGTCTTTCGATGAACTGGATTACGTGGTTGGTGACAACACCATAGATTTGAGGCTCGGTCTTTCCAGCCCGGGAGGTTCCGGATGCTTCAGGTGGGATTTCGACGAGATTTGGCAGTTCCACGCACCTATCCAGGCTACTCATACCTATGACCCTCAGACTCAAGTATATACCAAATACCGTGACTATACCCCATACTATTGGTGCTGGGCATATGCCGGGTCTTACCAGGCAGGACTTGCGATAGCCAGGAGCGTGGGCGGAGAGAGGATTACCGGCCACGATTTCTACAAGATTTCCCGGGACAACATGCGACTCCAGACCCTGTACTACATAGAGGTCAAGGCCCGTGGTATCTCCCAGGAGTGCTATGACTATCTCCATACTATAGAGATCAATTCGACCAACACAGGTTCCCTGACAAATCCGGAGCCGAGCCAGATTCTTGGCAACATCCATTCGGACACCGATCCGGACGAGGTTGTGATCGGCTATATCGAGGCTTCGAGGATTGCCACTAAGTCTCTCTACATCGATTCCGGCTATTACCGTGAAGGACATACTAACTACGAGACATTCCTTCCGAATCAAGATCCCGAGGTTCTCAATAACTTTTACTACAGGGGATTCCGCCCTGCATATCCATTCAATTCCGAGACTGCCATAGAATGGACCGAACGCAGATGCGTTGATTGCACCGCTATGGGAGGATCAAAGTATAAACCACCGTTCTGGCCAACAAGGGAGCAATAGCGATGAAAAGAATAGCCAGCATACTGTTACTCAGTTGTTTCTGTGTAACCAACATACTTTCCGCCAAGGTTGCGGAGAGAGTCTATGTCTCAACTGACAAGGATGTCTATGCGGCCGGTGAACTGATCTGGTGCTCCGCTTTCTGCCTTGATGCCGTTTCTGGCCGTATTTCCGATGCCAACAGTGTGGCTTACGTGGAACTGTTCTCTTCCCAGGGAACTTTGCTTACGGCCAAGATAGCCCTTGTCGAAGGACGTGGTTCCGGAGCTTTGGCAATCCCTCTCAACGCTTCCACCGGCAACTACAGGATGGTCGCCTATACGGTTTCCGGTAAAGGCCGCAAGGACCTGCTTGCCGATGCCAAGACTGTTTCGATATTCAATACTTTCAATACCGAAAGGGTCAAGGGGGGAGTGGAGATCGTTTCGAAGGATGAATATGAGTCGATGCGTGCTGGATCACCGAAGGCGGGAGGGGAAGTCTCGGTTCTCGCCAACCGTACTGCACAAACTTCGTCGACGGTTTCCGTATATCTTGAGAACAATTCTTCCTCCAACGTGACGCTTAGCCTTTCGGTGTTCGCGGAAGATGGAATTCTGTCATCTGCTCCTTCTTCAATTGTGGATTTCGCAGGTAAGTCCTTCGCCGGTTTCGAGGGCTCTGATGATGAACACGACGGGGAAGTGTTCCGTGGCAGAGTCCGTGGAAAGGATGCCTTGAAACTGGCCTCCGACCCTAAGATGGTGGCCGTCGTGGCCTTCCCTGGATTCGCTGAAGACGTGTATGCAGGGAAGATTTCCGCTGATGGTAAGGTAAGGTTCCAGACAGTCAATGTCTATGGAAAGCGCGACATGGTGAATGAAATACTGGGGCAGGGTGCCGACCTGGACTGCTACCTGGAGATTGACGATCCGTTCGTCGGCCTGGAGTCCAAGGATATTCCTGAATTGAAGTTGTCCCAGGCCTTCCATACGGCACTTTCCAGGAGGAACCGTTTCGTAAGGAGCGAAAGGACGCCGGAGGTGGACACCTTGTACGAGTTCATGCCGAAGCGGGAGAGCTTGCTCCTTGCCGATGCCAATTGTTCTGTCTATCATCTTGACGACTACACCCGCTTCACGACCTTGGCGGAGACCATATTCGAGATTATCCCCGGAATCCGCCTCCGCAAGGACAAGGCAGGGGAGCCTCAGATGCAACTGGCACTGCATGGTACTCCAAGCGATAAACCTCAGTACACAGGAAATGTCCTTACCCTGATCGATGGAGTGCCTGTCAAGAGCATAAGGGCTCTCATGGAGTTCGACCCTATGCTGGTGAAAGACATCCTTGTTTATCCATATTCATACATGATGGGGAACCTCAGTTTCAACGGAGTTGTGGATTTCGTCACCAAGAAGGGCGACATTTCATCGTTCAGGTTCGATCCTTCCGTCCGCATCGTGGATTGGCAGGGCGTCTGCTACCCTGTGGCATACACCCATCCTGTCAAGGAATATGGCTCTGAAGACCTTAGGAACACCTTGTACTGGCATCCGCAGCTCACACTCAAGCCGGGAGAAAGGCTCAAGGTGGATGTGCGTACACCTTCTTACCAAGGGCTGTTCAAGGTCGTCGCCGAAGGCATTGCCTCCGACGGGACCCCTGTTTACGGTTCGGCCGGTTTCGAGGTGCGCTAAGCTATCCGCAGTAGAAATATTTGTTGACCAGCACGCGGAGCCTGTCCTTGTCGTTCAAGGCTTCCGTGAGCAGGCCCCGGTCGTGGAATGACCTGAGAGACTTCAGTATACCGTCTATCATCCTTGGAGGGAATACTCCGTCAGCCTCGAACACTCCGCGTACTTTTTCGAGGCAGGCTGCAGAATCTTCGCAGCATGCCGGCAGGGCTTCGAGCCCAAGGTCCGCTCCGCTTTTGTGGATGTCCAGCCCGACGTACTTCTCCCTCGCGATTCCGAGGGCCTTTCCTTCATCCATCATGAGTCCGTACTTGCAGGCTACGCAAAGGCCGGCCATGAGCTGGTAGATGTCAGCCGAACTGTCCGGAGACCTCATCTCGACGGTCTGCCTGACTGAAGCATCAAAGGATGATGGCTTTTCGAGAGGATTGGCGTTGGAGCACATGTCCTTACCGCTTGTCCATCCGAGTGGAACCCTGACCAGGGCTGACCGGTTGCAGTCTCCCCAGCAGATGTTGGTCGGGGCTTCCTGATGAGGGACGAGGCGGAAATATGAAGTAGGATTCTTGTTGCCGAAGGCGGTGATGGCCGGGGCGAGTTCCATCATGCCGGCGATAGCCCTCCTGGCTATGTCGGAAAGGTTTCCATCGCTGACCATCTGGTTCTTCCCGTCCTTGAGCATCCTCATGTGTATGTGCATTCCGGAACCGGCTTCGCCGACGATGATTTTCGGGGCGAAGGTAACGTCAAGACCGTACCGTGCTCCGAGGTTGCGGATGACCCACTTCGCAAGCAGGATCTGGTCTGCAGCTGTCTCGATTGGGCAAGGTAGGAATTCTATTTCATTCTGTTCGTAGGTCTTTCCGTCCCTGGTGAAGTTCCCGACTTCACTGTGGCCGTACTTGATCATTCCACCTACCCTGGCCACGAACTCCATGCATTCAGCCCTGAAAGTGTTCAGTTTGGCGAAGGGCTCCGATTCGTGGTAGCCTTTCTGGTCGATGCCCGGGAAGAGAGGTTCTTCGTCTTCTATTACGTAATACTCGAGTTCCCCCATCGCTTCGAATGTCATCCCGGTCTTTTCCTTGAATGACTTGGCGGCTGCCAGGACTGCGTTGTAAGGGTCGCATTCGAAAGGTTGTCCGTCCTTGTCGAAGAAGCTGCAGAGCATCGACATGGTGGGGATCTCGGCGAACGGGTCCACGAATGCCGTTCTGAATCGTGGGATTACATACAGGTCGCTGCTGCCGGCTTCCACGAAGGAAGGGAACAGGCTGGAACCATCCACCCTTTCCCCCTGGCTGAGGATAGTTTCCAGATATTCCAGGCTGTTGATTATGAAGTTCAGGGTCTTGACTCTGCCGTCTTCGGCCGGATACATGAAATTGACCATCCGGATTCCGTTCGAACGGATGAATCCGATGATGTCATCCATGGTAAAGTCTTCCTGTTTCTTGTGGAGGAACGACACAACCTTGTTGGGTGTCATTTCCAATTTTTTTTCAGTCATTATATTAGTGTTATTGGTTATGCTATTTCAACAATTCCATGGCTTCGTCCACCGTGAGGGCTTCCTCCAGGGAGAAACCTCCGGACCTGGTCCTGCAAAGCGAATCCAGGTGCGCTCCGGTTCCGAGGGCTTCGCCGAGGTCTCTGGCGAAAGCCCGGACGTAGGTTCCTTTGCTGCACACTATCCTTATCTCGGCGTGCGGTAGATGAAGGTCCGAGGTGTCCACGACATTGATCCTTGGATTAGGGCGGAGATTCTCATATTCCGTGCGGGCAGGGATCCCGTTGGCCGCGAAGCTTTCAAGCCTTAGGGAATTGATTGTAATGATTTGTTTATTAAGTGTTTCTGCTATCGTGTGGTCGAAATCTTCCATTACCTCGGTCTTCCCCTTCTTTGCATCCCGGTACTGTTTGCGGGCAAGTTCATAGGCCCTTACTCCGTCCACGGACTTGGCCGAGAAAAGGGGAGCGACCTGCTCTTGTTCCCCCAGGAAGCCTTCCAGGGCGGATCGGATGGACTTTTCATCGACTCCGTCCGTTGGATACATCCTGTCGATTGCCTTTTCGAGGTCGTAGGATGGGGTCGTGGCCCCGAAGGAGATTCCGGCCAGATATTCCTTCTCTTCCTTCTGGATGTTTTCCGCCAGGCGGGTTGCTTTGCCGATGCAGACGATCAGGACTCCTGTCGCCAGAGGGTCGAGGGTGCCGGCGTGTCCGACCTTCAGGTTCTTCTTGCCGAAGTGCTTGCA
>JBGVAE010000114.1:0-15404 GCA_045224215.1 Candidatus Cryptobacteroides sp.
CCAGACCTGCTCCTCGTCAGCCGGCTGTGCGTAGTCTGTCTGGAATGTAGTTGCGAGAGCTCCGCTCGCCCATCCGAACTGGATCCATTTCTCCGGCTCCCAGCCCTTCAGGATTGCGTAGAGCATTCCGCCCACGAAACCGTCTCCTCCACCGATCCTGTCGAGGACGTGTATCTCGCGAGGCATCACGGCCTGCCACTCGTCTCCGGCAAGCATGATTGCTCCCCAGTTGTGGGAATTGGTGTTATTCACCTGGCGCAGGGTGGTAGCGAATACCTGGGCTCCAGGATAACTTGCCTTCACCCTCTTTATCATTTCCTTGAAGCCGTCGATCTTTGCAGCGATGTCCTTGCCTCCCGCTTCCGGTCCCTGGATGCCAAGGCAGAGCTGGAAGTCCTCCTCGTTGCCGATAAGGATGTCGGCCACGGAACAGATCTCACTGAATATGTCATGCAGTTCCTGCTCCCGGCCAACCCAGAATGAAGCCCGGTAATTGAGGTCAAAAGAAATCACCGTTCCGTATTTCCTGGCAGCACGGGCGATCTCGAGGCAGAACCTGCCGGTGTCCGGACTCAAGGCGGCGATAAGGCCTGAAAGATGTACTATCTGCACACCTTCTTCCCCGAATATCCTTTCGAGATCGAAATCCTTGACGTTCAGGGTCCTGCCGACTTCGCCCGCACGGTCGTTCCAGACCCTCGGGCCCCTTGAACCGTAACCGCTGTCTGCGATGTTGATCTGGTGACGATAGCCCCAAGGTCCACCCTGAGGCACGTCCGGACCCTCGAAATCCATTCCCCTTGAACGCAGGTTGGACTTGATGAATGCAGCGAAAGGACTCCCCTGGACGAATGTCGTAAGGACCTTGACCGGAAGTCCGAGATAAGAGGAAATGCTCGCTACGTTAGTTTCGGCACTTGTAGCCTGAAGATGAAAGACATCGGAGGACTGGACCGGCTGTCCATTCTCCGGGGTGACGCGCAGTCCCATGCTCGTAGGCACAAGAAGCGCATATTTGCAGTTTTGTCTTAAAGTAATATTCATACTGCAAAGGTAACAAAAAAAAACAGTTATACAAACGTTTGTATTCTTCCTCTACTTGATTGGCATCGAGGCGATGATTTTCTGGTTTATCTCGCGCAGCCGGGCCTCATCCATCTTGATCACGGCCCTGTCGTAGGTCATGATTCCGTTGACCTCTCCCTCCACATCAGTTGTCTGGGTATATACCGCTGCGCTCAGGCCCTGTTTTATAAGGAGCATCAGGTGGTCGGCGAATCCTTCATATTCCTTGAGCACATCTTCTCCGCTCTTGTACTGGACGTAGCCCCAGTTGCGGTCAGACTGCCAGAGGTGGCCTTCGACCGGGAAGCCGATGCCTCCGTACTCACCCAGCACGTTTATCATCCTCTTGTCCCACATGCGCATCGCAGGCCAAGGATAATGATGGTTGTCGAGGATGTCTCCGACACCCTCCTCCCAGTTTCCTCCTGAAGACTGGTTAACCAGCCTGGTCGGGTCGCAGGAATATGTAAACTCGACGACTTCCTTGGTGTCGAACTGGCTCCAGGCCTCGTTGAAAGGCACCCAGACCGCGATGCACGGGAATTTCTTGAGCTGAGCGAGGATCTCTCCCCATTCTTTGTAATAATTCGCCTTCGCTGCTTCCGTGGCCGGGAAGTCGGTCCCTTCGCCATAGTAGTACATTCCCCACACATGGTCGTGGTTGTCGGAGAAGGACGGCATGTCCTGCCAGACAATCATCCCGAGACGGTCGCAGTGGTAGTACCAGCGGGCCGGTTCCACCTTGACGTGCTTGCGGATCATGTTGAAGCCGAAGTCCTTGGTCTTCCTGATGTCGTACTCGAGGGCTTCGTCGGTAGGAGCTGTGTAAAGGCCGTCAGGCCACCAGCCCTGGTCGAGAGGACCGAAATGGAACAGAGCCTCACCGTTGAGACCCATCAGGTTGGTATTCTTGTTCTTGATAAATGTGTTCACTTCCCTGATTGCGGAATAGGCGCGGACCTTATCGATGACCTTCCCGTTTCTCAACACCTGGAGGTCAAGTCCGTAAAGGTACGGAGAGTCAGGAGTCCACAGCTTGGCATCCTTGACATTGAGAGATACCGTGCCTCCAGGGACGACCTTCCCTTCAGCCAGCACGGTACCTTCGGCGCCACTCTCGGTGGAATACCCTATTCCGCCTTCCCGGAGAGCTACTCTGACCACATCGCCTTCCTGCGTACCTTCCGTGCAGACGGAGACTTCCACGCTGCCATCCTTGATGTTCGAAACCACGTTGTAGTCAGCGACATGAGCCTTGGCGACAGGCTCAATCCAGACACTCTGCCATATTCCGGAAACAGCGGTGTACCAGATACCCTTGGGGTTGGACACCTGCTTTCCGCGAGGCTGAAGGTCGTTGTCGGTTCCGTCCAGCACCTTCACCACCAGGGTATTCGTACCTCCGTTCAGATAAGGGGTCACGTCAAAGGAGAAATGAGTGTAGCCCCCGGTATGGGTGCCCACCAGGATATCGTTGACGAACACGTCCGCCCTCCAGTCCACAGCCTCGAAGTTCAGCATCAGGCGCCTTCCTTTCCAGTTCCCCGGTACCTTGAACGTAGTCCTGTACCATAGAGCGTCATCAGCCTTAAGCTCGCGTCCCACGCCTGACAGCGACGATTCCACCGCGAAAGGAACCAAGATCCTGCCTTCGAAAGTCTTCGGCAGCGGATCTCCCTTGCCTGTTATCGAATAATCCCAAAGCCCGTTCAGGGACTTCCAGTCAGGCCGGACCATCTGAGGACGCGGATACTCCTTGTGCACATTGGCCGGAGACACTTCCTCCGCCCACCTAGTCCTGATCCTGTCCCCCGCGGGAGCCCATTCCTGTGCAGAAAGATGCCCGGCAAGCATAAGCACTGCAGAGCATAAGGTGATAAACTTTGATCTCATGATGAATATTTTTGAACGATTATATTCGGGGATATACACAAAGATACACAATTATTTGCTTAAATTTGTATGATTCGAACATAAGCGCGATATGATTTCCTTCATCATCAGTTTGCTGGCCCTCGTGGCAGGATACTTTCTCTACGGATCTGTAGTGGAGAAGGTCTTCGCTCCTGACAGGAACCGCCCTACACCCGCGGTCGAACATCCCGACGGAGTGGATTTCGTCCCTATGCCGACCTGGAGGGTCTTCATGATCCAGTTCCTCAACATAGCCGGAACCGGACCAATCTTCGGCGCTATAATGGGTGCCAAGTTCGGCCCCGCCGCATACCTGTGGATCGTCTTCGGCTGCATATTCGCGGGAGCCGTCCACGACTATCTTTCAGGAATGCTGTCCCTTCGCAATGACGGATGCGGGCTTCCTGTCCTGATTGGGCGTTACCTGGGAAACACCACGAAGAACATAATGCTGGTCTTCACCCTGGTATTGCTGGTCCTGGTAGGTGCCGTGTTCGTATATAGTCCGGCAATCATCCTCGGCAGCATGGTTGGAAGCGGCAGCCCGATGGCCATCCTTTCCTGGATCGTGCCGATCTTCGTCTATTACGTCATCGCCACGATGCTCCCTATAGACAAGATCATCGGCAAGGTCTATCCGATTTTCGCCGTAGCCCTCATATTCATGGCTGTCGCCTTGATGGTAGGATTGTTCGTAAAATGGCCTTCCATCCCGGAATTCTGGGACGGACTCTGGAACAGGGGGCCTGAAGTGGGTGTAACAGGACAGCCGATATTTCCGTGCCTATTCATAACGATAGCCTGCGGAGCCGTGAGCGGCTTCCATGCCACCCAGAGTCCTCTTATGGCCAGATGCCTGAAGAACGAAAAACTTGGGCGACCTGTATTCTACGGATCCATGATAACCGAAGGAATCGTCGCCTTGATCTGGGCCACTGTCTCTTCATATTTCTTCTTCGACGGAGGAGCTGCAGAGTGCGGTTCCGACATCACGGCAGCTGCCCCGGCGGTCGTGACTGCAGTTTCCAAGAAATGGCTGGGACTCCTTGGCGGAATCCTTGCAATCCTCGGCGTAGTTGCAGCCCCTATCACCAGCGGAGACACTGCACTCAGGAGCGCCAGGCTGATTGTGGCCGACTGGCTGAAGCTGGACCAGAAACCTGTGCGCAACAGGCTCCTGATCAGCATCCCTCTCTTCATCCTTACAGGCTTGATGCTGTGGTTCAACATTGCCGATGAGAACGGATTCAACACGATCTGGAGGTATTTCGGCTGGGCCAACCAGACCCTTGCAGTATTCACGCTATGGGCGATAACCGTCTATCTGGCCACCTCGAAGAATGGATTCTGGTATTACATAACCTTACTTCCTGCTTGCTTCATGACAGCCGTCAGCCTCACCTTCATCCTGGTGGACAAGGTAGGATTCAAGGTGAATTCGGCAGCAGCTCCCGGAATCGGGATGTGCACCTTCATCCTGGCATACATAATCTTCACGGTCTGGAAAAGCCGCCGGGACAATAAAACGGAAATAACTAATAATTAAAAGAATATGTACGACTCCAACAACGGGCTCTGGATAGCCCACTGCGAAAAAGGTCCCCTTTCCATAATCGGGAAGATGGCCAACAGACATGGTCTCGTGGCCGGAGCTACCGGTACCGGAAAGACCGTGACCCTGCAAGTCATGGCAGAAAGTTTCTGCCAGGCTGGCGTGCCTTGTTTCATGGCCGACATGAAAGGAGACCTCTCCGGCATTTCCCAGCCCGGAAGGACCAGCGGCTTCATAGAGAAGAGGATGCCGGAATTCGGCATCGAGAATCCCCAGTTCCAAAGTTGCCCGGTGCGTTTCTACGATGTGTTCGGAGAACAGGGACATCCTATGCGCTGCACCATCTCACAGATGGGCCCGCAGCTCCTCACCCGTATCCTCGGCCTCACGGAAGCCCAGGAAGGCGTCCTCAACATCATGTTCAGGATAGCTGACGAGCGAGGCTTGCTTCTTGACGACATCAAGGACATGAGAGCCTGTCTGAACTACATCTCCGAACATGCCGCTGAGTATTCACAGAAGTACGGCAACATAGCATCGGTCTCTGTCGGAGGCATCCAGAGAGCACTCCTGACCCTTGAGAACGAAGGTGCCGACAAGTTCTTCGGCCAGCCATCATTCGACATCTACGACCTGCTCGCGACGGAAGGCGGCAAGGGAGTCATGAGCGTACTTGCGGCAGACAAGTTGATGCTGAAGCCGAAACTCTACTCCACATTCCTGCTCTGGCTCCTTTCAGAGCTCTACGTGACGCTTCCGGAAGTCGGAGACATGGACCTTCCTAAGCTCGTATTCTTCTTCGATGAGGCACACATGCTCTTCGACGGCACCACCAAGGCCTTGACAGACAAGATCGAACAGGTCATCCGTCTAATCCGAAGCAAGGGTGTAGGTGTGTATTTCGTGACCCAGAGTCCTTCCGACATCCCTTACAACATCCTCGGCCAGCTCGGAAACCGCGTACAGCACGCTCTGAGGGCCTTCACCCCTCGTGACCAGAAAGCCGTACAAGTGGCAGCGGAGACTTTCAGGACCAATCCTGAGTTCAATACCTATGAAGCCATTACCAGCCTTGAGACAGGAGAGGCTCTGGTTTCCTTCCTCGATGAGAAGGGTGCGCCGGGAATCGTCCAGAGGGCAAAGATCCTGTTCCCTCTCAGCCAAATCGGAGCAATCAGCGAGAGCCAGAGGGACCAGATCATGAAGCAGTCCAAGATCTACGGCAAATACGACAAGGTCTCCGACCGCGAGAGTGCTTTCGAAACCTTGATGGCAGAGAAGGAACAGCAGCTTAAGGAAAGCAAGGCTGCCGAAGAGAAGGAGGAGAAGGCTGAGAAGAAGTCCGGCGCTTCCAAGAGCAGCAGCAAGAAGAAGAGCACCTCCATGTTCGGCAAGATCAGCAAGGCTGTCGTAACAGCCGTAACCGCCACCGTAGCGACTGCAATCGGCAATGAAGTGTCGAACAAGGTCACCGGCAAGAAGACCAAGACCACTACCAAGGACACGGCCGGGAAAGTGCTCAAGAATGCAGCCAGCGCCGCCACCAGGACGATAACCCGTTCGATCCTGGGCAACCTCGGCAAGTAAGGTCCTGAGAAATATTACTCGAAGAAAGAGAAGTGGACGCGACCGTACCGCTTCTCTTTTTTGAAGCGTGGGTGCGAAGTGAAGGAATGCTCATCCCCGTGCTCGAGGATGAAATAGCAGCCCGGATGCAGGATGTCCCGGGCGAAAATCTTGTCAGGAATACTCTCCAATCCTTCCATGGCATACGGAGGATCGGCGAATATTATATCGAATTTCTCGCGGCAGATGTCCAGGAAATCGAAGACATTGTCCCTGACCATGGTCACGTTGTCAAGTCCCAGGCGCTTCGCTTCAGTCTTGATGAAAGAGGCATTCTCCCTTGCCATCTCCACTGAATATACCATGGAAGCACCCCTGGAAGCGAATTCGAAGGCCACGGCGCCTGTACCACCGAAAAGGTCGAGGACTTTCAGGTCTTCGAATTCATATTCATTGCCAAGAACGTTGAAGAGGCCCTCCCTCGCGAAATCTGTGGTGGGACGGGCCTTGTATCCCGCAGGGGGATCTATCTTCTTCCCACGGAGAAGTCCGCCAATGATCCTCATAGTTTCTCGACGGATTTGAAATACCTGTACAGGGACATCTCCTCTCCCTCGGTGAGGGGAGTACGGAAAAATACAGAGGAGACTTCGGGATTCATCTGGAGCTTCTTGACTGTCATGAAGAGGAAATACTCTGCGGTCGTGAAGTCTGCCGCCTTGAACACATTGGCCAGCAGGAGGTTTCCGCCTTGCGCTATGGCAAGATGCAGATAGCTGCCATCATAAGAAGCAATAATCTTGTTATATTCCTTGATTTCCTGCAGCGACTTCAAAAGATGATATATCTCCGGCAGTTCCTTTTCCCCTTCCTGTGAAGCTGAAAAGGAATACACCAGCACTGCGGAATATTCCGGCATGCTGATGTATTCGACTTCTTCGTCTTCTTTCAATTCCGCAGTCCTGGCCAGCGCTTCGCGGGCAGAATCGGGATCGAAGAAAGAAACCGGAATAAGCGCTATGCTACTCCCAGTTTCCGGCATTGTTATTAGGAGCGGTAATGCTACCGACCTGGAGGCCTTCGTAGCGACCCTGGTCCTTGAGCTCTGAAACCATGTTCACGATGAGCTGGTGGTCAAGACCGTTCAGGATGGACTTCCAAGGCATCTTGGCTTCGAAGAGAGGAACGTCCACTCCGGAAACCTTCTTTACGATAGCATCCATCTCGACATTCGTCACTTCTGCTGGAGTATCGCCTCCGTCAATAGCGAAAGGAATCTTGTCGATATCGTCGATGTTGAAGTTCTCCCTGCTCTTGAAGAGGGTGTCCTTCACGGCGATCTTGTTCTGGATCTGGAAGACGAGATTCTTGTCGCCCTGGAGATAGAGCTTGTAAAGACCTGCATCTGTGATACCCTTGTTGGCCCTCTTGACCTCGTTGGTATGGGCTACTGCGAGGGAGTCATCCTTGGAACCTACCTGCAGGAGAACGACCATCTGGCCATCCTTATAGAACTGCTTCAGAGTGTCGAAGGAAGCTGTGAACTTGTCATGGACGCCCTTGTAGGCGACCTGGAGCTCACGGATGTCCTTGAGCTGCTGGACAGCCACTTTCTTCCTGGCATCCATTTCCTTGTTGAACCTTACCGGCTGCATCACGCCGTCGATGATCTTGTAAACGATGAAACAAGCGCAGAGCGCGAGAAGGATGCAAAGGATTGCTTTTAGTGCTTTGTTCATTATACTGGTATTTTATGATTTGCAATCAAGCGGAATGACTTGGTGTCAATTCTGGACAAAGTTAGAAAATTGATTTATGAAATGCAATATAATATTTGTAATTTTGCAGTCAGAGATGAACAATATCGAAGCTTTGGACAGGCTGGTGGAGAATTCCTCCAGCATCACCATAACGGTTCACGTCCACCCGGACGGAGATGCCATCGGGAGCGGTACAGCCCTGATGACATATCTCGCCGAATGCAGGAACAAGGATGCTGTCCTGGCAATCCCCGGCATCATCCCGGAGTCCCTGGAATTCATGACAGCAGGCGTCCCGGAAGGCCGTATCTTGGAATTCGGAAAGGATTCTGGAGCGGTCATGGAAAGGATCGCCTCAAGCGACCTTCTCTTCTGCCTGGACTGCAATGCATATTCAAGGACTACGCCTCAGATGGAAGAGGCGCTCCGCTGCTCTTCCGCAGCGAAAGTCCTGATCGACCATCATCTCAATCCGGACACAACCACCTTCGACATCGTCTTCTCCGAGATGGAAGTCTCATCTACCTGCGAACTTCTGTACGGAATCTTGAAGAAGATGCCGGGAATCGGAGGCTATCCGGAGAAACTGCCTGGTAAAAGCCTGTCATCGCTGATGACAGGGATGACCACCGACACCAACAATTTCGCCAATTCGGTCTTCCCGGGAACTTTGGAAATGGCATCCGAACTGCTTGGCTGCGGTGTCGACAGAGATGGAATCCTCGATGAACTCTACAACAGCTACCGGGAGAACCGCTTACGCTTGATGGGCTGCCTGGTCGGTGAAAGAATGAAGATTACGCCTCAGGGTGCAGCATACATGATCCTGGACAAGGAGATTCAGGAGAGATTCGGCTTCCGGGAGGGTGAAAGCGAAGGTTTCGTAAATATTCCCCTGGCCGTAAAGGCGGTAAGGATGAGTATATTCCTGACAGCCGAGGACGACCGTTTCAGGGTCTCCGTCCGTTCCAAGAGGGGTATTTCTGCCAATAGGTTCACGATGGAATACTTCAATGGAGGTGGCCATGAGCTTGCCGCCGGCGGCAAGCTCCTTTATTCCGAAGGATTCACATCGCCGACAGATGCCGAGGCATACATATTGAAGGTAACCGAAGAGTTTTTGAAGAAATGAAAAAGGTTATCCCCATAATCGCTGCCTCCATTGCAGTCTTGCTCCTTGCGGCTTCATGCGACAAGGAATCTCTCAAGACAATTTATGGCAACCAGGAAAAATACATCGAGTCCATCTGCGAGTCCCTCCAGAAGGATGGCACCTCGAAGATGACTCGCAACGAAGGTTCGGTGAGGGTGACCGTTGTCGAAGGCGAAGGAGAGGAACTCAGGGAAGGCGGAGCTGTTTCGTTCTACTATGCCGGGTACTATCTCAGCGGCGGCTCCCTCAGCAGCAGCAATGTGTTCGCTACCAATTACGACACTTTCGCCAAGTCCATAGGATGGAACGTATCCGACTCCACGGCTTTTGGAATACAGACAATAGACCTCTCGGAAGACAAACTCGTGGAAGGTCTCAAGAACGGGATCGTCGGAGTGAAAGGCGGTGAGGAATGCTACGTGCTATTCAGCGGAGAGCACGGTTTCGGAAGCAGGATAGTCGGGACTATCCCCCGGAATTCCGCACTGGCCTATCATTTGTGGATCAAGAGCGTCAGCAACAATTAGAAAACAAGCATCATAATGAATATTAAAAAGAAAATTTCCGTACTCCCGGTCATCCTTGCGGCAATGGCTCTTTCCGCCTCCTGCGCCAAGGAAGGTTCATCTGAGGCCAACGCCGACAACAAGGCTTTCTTCGATGCTTGGATGAGTGTCAACCATCCTTCAGCGACATCGACCGGATTGGGAGTGTATATCATAGACGACCAACCTGGGACAGGTGAAGTCCTTTCGGACGACAATATGTATATCCTCTGCGACTACACGGCCACTGACCTGGACGGGAACATCAGCACCAGCACTTCCGAGAATCTTTCCAGGCAAGTCGGAACTTATTCGGCCAGCACTTACTACGGTCCGGTATGGGTGTTCAACCTCAAGAGCTACACTCAGGCTGGTGTGCTGGAGATGATGCGCGGGATGCGCGTCGGTGGCACCAGGACTGCCGTGGTCCCTGGATGGCTTAATGTCGCCAAGGAATATGACACCGCGGAAGAGTATCTGAAGAACTGCACCGGAGACGACATGATCTACACCATACACCTGCGCGACATCACCGACGACATCGAGCAGTGGCAGGTGGATGCGCTGGAGAGATATGTGGCAGCCAATATGGATGGAGTGGATTCCACTTTCTTCGGCTATTACTACAAGCAGCTCAGGGAACCTACTGACACTGCGACCTTCCCTACCGACACGAATTTCTACATCAATTACGTTGGGCGGCTTCTAAACGGTAAGGTATTCGACACGAACATAGAGGACACCGCCAAGGTGTACGGACTCTATTCATCCAAGACTGCCTACGCTCCGAAATATATCTCGATGAACGAGGATTACAAAGAAATCACGATGGGTTCCTCTTCAAGTGAAACCGGTTCGACCACCGTGGACGGTTTCTCATACTGCCTTTCAAAGATGAAGGCTCACGAGAAAGGAGTCTGCGCTTTTTATTCCAACCTGGGCTACGGCTACAGCGGAAGCGGCAGCGCCATCCCGCGTTTCGCCCCTATCGTGTTTGAAATCGAGATAGTCGACTATACGGAATAATAGTTAAAGATGACTCAGGCCCATTCGGCACCAACTGAACTTGGCAGCGAAGGAATAGGAAAGCTGCTTAAGAGGTACGCAGTCCCTGGCATAATAGCCATGACTGCGTCTTCTCTGTATAACATGGTGGACAGCATCTTCATCGGGCATATCCCGGAAGTCGGTTCGCTTGCGCTTTCCGGCCTCGCAGTGACATTCCCGCTGATGAACCTGGGCTCCGCCCTGGGCACTCTGGTTGGAGTGGGAGGATCCACCCTGGTCTCCGTACTGCTTGGGCAGAAGAACTACGATGCATCGAACAAGGTGCTGGCCAATGTAGTCACGCTGAACTGCATAACCGGTCTGCTCTTCACCATGCTCTGCCTTCCGTTCCTGGACAAGATCCTGTATTTCTTCGGGGCGAGCGCCAATACGATCAAGTACGCAAGGGACTACATGCTGATAATCCTGATCGGCAATGTAATCACCCATCTCTACTTCGGCTTGAACAGCATGATAAGGTCGGCCGGGAATCCGAGACTCGCCATGGGGCTCACGCTTTTCACGGTGATTTCCAATACGATACTGGATCCGATATTCATCTACGTGTTCAAGCTGGGAATCCAGGGAGCAGCCATCGCCACAGTACTCTGCCAAGTACTGGCCCTGTCATATTCTCTCAGGTATTTCTCCAGGAAGGAGAATGTCCTTCACCTTCCGAAGAAGGTTTTCGCCCTGGACTGGAGGATTGCAAAGGATTCCCTCTCGATAGGTATGGGACCGTTCCTGATGAATGCCGCTTCCTGCATAGTGACCATGTTCATCAACCAGCAGTTGCTTAAATACGGAGGCGACATGGCTCTGGGTGCATATGGAATCGTGAACAGGATCAATTTCCTGTTCATCATGATCATCATGGGCTTCAACCAGGGCATGCAGCCTATCGCAGGCTACAATTTCGGAGCCCGGCAATATTCAAGGGTAAAGAAAGTCTATGGATTGACGGCCATGTGGGCTACCCTGGTGTGTGTGTTCTGGTTCCTGGGTTCAGAGGTTTTCCCTGACTTCATGATCAGCATATTCACTTCCGATCCACAGCTGAAGGACATTGCTGAAAGGGGTATCAGGGCGATGAACCCGATAGTACCGTTCGTGGGCTGGCAAATGGTTTCAACCAATTTCTTCCAGAGCCTCGGGATGGTCAAGAAGTCCATCTTCCTCTCCCTGACCAGGCAGTTGCTTTTCCTGGTTCCTCTGGTCTACATACTGCCATCCTTCCTGGACCTACGCGGCGTGTTTTTTGCTTTCCCTTGCAGCGATGCGCTTGCCGCAATCACAACTTTGATATTAATACACAATCTCTTCCGTAAGTTCAGCAAACTCTCTGACGGAGATCAGCCGGACTTGCTCGGCAGCAATATAAGATAAGTATTCAACATGGACGGTAAAAGGATATTGATAAACATCGGCCGTGAATTCGGCAGCGGCGGCAAACAGGTCGCCTTGACGATCGGAGAAAAGCTCGGAATCAAGGTCTATGACAACGAACTCATCTCCAAGGCTGCCGAAGAGAGTGGTTTCAGCAAGGAACTCTTCGAGCGCAGCGACGAAAAGCGAAGCATCTGGGGGATTTCTTCGTTCTTCGGAAACACTCGTTTCGGCTCCACTCAGAACTACGTCGGAGACAATGAATTGTTCAAGATACAGAGCGATGTGATCCGCGGAATCGCCGATAAGGAGTCCGCCATATTCGTAGGCAGATGCTCCAACTACATCCTGAGGGATTTGGACTGCCTGGACGTATTCATCTCCGCTCCGATCGAGGATAGGGTACGCAGGGTTGCCCAAAGGGTAGGTCTGGAGGAAGAAGAAGCCCGCTCGAGGATTGAGCGTCAGGACCGTACCAGGTCGACATACTACAACTTCTTCACTTTCGGTAATTGGGGTTCTGCCGGAGATTACGACTTGTGCGTTGATTCTTCCATCCTCGGCATCGAGGGTACTGCGGATTTCATAATTGAGTTCGGCAAGAAAGCCGGCCTTATCTAAGTCATGAGGGATCCAAGGATGAGTGTTTCAAGGGCAGGGAGAATCATTATTGTTGCCGGTGCGGTTTTGATGGCCGCCCTGGGAGTCGCAGCCCTCGCAACAGGCACAGGAAAGCATCAGGAGCCTGAAATGAAGACTCCTGTCAACCTCAACGAGACCCTTACCAACGAAATGTCGGACACCTCATCCCTTCTCGGCTTCGATTTGAAGGTCCGGCAGTACATGAATATGTGGAATCTCCAGGGAGTATCCCTTTCCATAATGAGGAACGATTCCCTGCTGTTCGCCAAAGGATACGGCTGGGCGGACTCCAAGACGAAGATGCAGCCTGGACACATCCTGAGGATGGCTTCAGTCTCAAAGCTTGTGACAGCCACGGGGATAATGGTCCTTCAGGAACGTGGGGAACTTTCACTGAAGAGCACGGTTTTCGGTCCGGACGGAATCTTGGATGATTCCGTTTACAACGCTGCCATCTCAGATCCGCTTTACTACAAGATTACAGTAGAGGATCTTCTTCGTCACAAAGGCGGCTTCTCCAAGAAGGGCGGAGATCCTTTGTTCTCCACCCGATGGATAATGATGCAGAACCACTGGAAGACCGTTCCTACGCAGGAGCAACTGATGGAGCTCCAGCTGAAGAGGCCCCTTAAGTTCGAGCCAGGGACTTGGCAGGATTATTCCAATTTCGGCTATCTGGCCCTTTCAATGGTCATCGAGAAGATCAGCGGAATGCCGTATGACGAATTCATCCAGGAGAATGTCCTGCATCCGGCGGGCTGTTACGGTTTCAAGATCGGAGGCAACTACTACAAAGACAAATACCCTGAGGAGGTCCGCTACTATTGCCAGAAAGACGACCAGCCTGCAGAAGAGTTCAACAACAGCGGCAGGAAGGTCACCCGGTGCTATGGAGGCAACAACGTGGCCGGGCTCTCGGGAGCTGGTGCCTGGGTGGCTTCTACCCCGGAAATCGCACTCCTGGTGGCCGCGATTGACGGGAAGTCCGAGGTTCCGGACATCCTCAGCAAGGAGAGCGTGGATGCGATGACCGAATATTTCGACGAGGACACCTATTCCCTCGGCTGGAACGACACCAAGCCTACAGGCGAGTGGACCCGCACAGGTACTTTCGCAGGTACGAGCGCCCTGGTGAAGTATTTCCCTGACGGAGAATGCTGGGTGTTCATCACCAACACCAGCACCTACAAAGGCCCTGCCCTCGCCAAGTTCACCACAGCCCTCTTCGAATCGCTCAGGGAAGACTATTCCACCAAGTTCCCGAAGCGCAACCTCTTCTACGCGGAATAAACCACTCCGCCCCACGTCATTCCCGGTCAGTTTATCGCTTACGAAGTTTTCAGAACGCTAATCGCCCACTCAATCTCATCAAACATACAAAAACGCTGACCATAAGTCATTATGACTTTGGTCAGCTCCGATAAATACGTTCATAGCAAACTCTATGGCGGACTCCTCAAATAATCTACTGTTTTATAAGAAGACAATAGAATAAAAGTAATTATGAGTGATTGACCTGAATGATTAGACATAACCTTCCCTTCCATATCACACAGATATACATAATCACAATCATAAGGGAGTTCAGAAGATAATACTCTTAAGCCTTTTCCAACACATTCTTTGCCGTTGATTCGGTATACAAAAGTCGGGCATTCAGAATTCTGAATGCGTCGGATAATTCTCTTCTTTTTAATGCCTATCCGAACAGAATCCTGCGAATAATCAATTATGAAATAATCCTTCTTATTCAAATAAATAATATTATCTGACTGATTCAGAAGAATACTCTGTTTACTATCTAGATTTGATAGTATAATAGCCAGAGTTACTGCGAATACCTTGTACATTACCATATGAGGGTATTTTATTCTGTAAACTTGATAAGCTCATTACTTCCGGTTTTGCATGCCATCCATTCTTTGTGTATACATATACATTTCCAGAATGGTCTGCCCCATAATAGACCGCACCATGTTGAGAAACATTATTTTTATCTGCGAATCTAAGAACTGTTTTTCCGAATTGCGCCTCCGAGGGTTGAACATTTTCATAGTGAACGGTTAATTTGGCATCAAATTCTGTTGAAGAATCGATCCCGACACCAGTTTTTATTTCTATTCCGGATGTGCCAGCAATGGCCGCTCCCCAACAATTATAATCATTCTCAGATGGAACAACTAAGCCCGATAAAAGGGCATCTGTAGTAGGCATACTAGAAGATTGTATAGATTTAGTATAAACATTATCAAGTTTTAAAAATGATCCTTCCTCAAGCGGTCCATTAGTCACATCATAACCTTGAGATTGTAACATTTCAGTGGAGACTGATTCGCTAACACCTAAAAACATGGCCAGCGACTTAAAGTCGTCTCCTGTTTCTGCAGTGAGGTTCCCCTCCTTATCAGGAATCCATCGCCCGTCAACATCCATACAGTTTGTTGGATTATTGACACAAAATACGAATGGACTACTTCGAGCATATTCTGTAGCCATAGGGTCCAGGGTGGTCCATCTTGCGGTAAACGGGTCGTACTGCCTGGCGCCGAAGTCCACCTTGCCGAGGTCGAGGCCTCCGAAGGACTGCTCCTCCTTGCCGCCGAGACGGTAACGGTTGCTTTCCAGGACAGCGTTGCCAACGCCCACCCTCGTGCCGTAAGGGAGGTAATCGTTCCTCTCCACGACCCGGGGTGCAGCCAGGGACGCACTGATATCCACAATGCTCCTGACGTTGCCCAGGTGGTCGGTAACGTACCAGCAGTCACGGTAGCAGC